>CALVJU010000029.1 GCA_944332375.1 uncultured Bacilli bacterium | reverse complement strand
AATAATAATAAGTCACATCTGGATCTAGAATTTCTTCCTCTCCGGAACTATTATAGAATTGAATCAATTGATAAACAGAACATCCATTTCGATTCGTACATGTTCCACTTTGTACAGTTCCAGATTGGTCATAATAACCTGTTACTGATTGATTATAACTAATTTGAACTTGACGATAATATCCAGACATATTACTATCTTCATCAAATAAATTACTATCTTCTGTTCCAATAATAATTGGTTCTAAATTCGCATCAACAAAACTTCCACGATTGATTTCATAATAAGTACTTCCTAGTTGAAAAGAATCACTTTCATCTTGCAAATAATAAACATTGCAGGTATTCGTTTTTGTTCCTGTTTCCATAAAACTAAATGATGGCGCTGGACAAGTATATTCTGTATGATAAGATGTATTTTCATCATAACAATCCGTACAGGTTCCATAATCTACATCTGCACTTCCAAACCAACTATTTTTTGTAGCAGTTGTCGTAATTGTTCCACCTAAATAGTATCCGGTAACTTCTGGAAATTCATAAATATAATTGACTGTTTCAATCTCATGCATTCCAGCATTCAATAATTGATTTTGTGCTTCATCAATAGAAGTTCCCCCTCCGGCATAAGCTACCGTCGCATTGGTCCAAGAAGCATACATATGAATCTCAATCTCAGTTGCATTTCCAACAGGGACTCTGACATAACGTTTATAATAATCTGAGTCATAAGAAATCTCCGCCCCTTGATAATCTGTTACCCATCCATTGAAAGCGAGATCTGTTGGACGATCAGAAAAAGGATTATCAATCAGTTCAATTTCAATATACCCATTTTCCTGTGGATAATATTTATAATAAACATACTTACTCTGTTGTTCTGTTAAAGATACATAACCAGTATGTTTTCCATCATAACTTGTTCCATCATAAATCACTGTTGTTTTGACTAGATTCGCATCACTATAAATATTTTTATTTTCTAACGTTGGTAAACTTCCATCGGTACTATTGGTATAGTTTTGTCCCATATAGTAATAATAATCACTATCTAAATCATCAATATATACCGTATCTCCATTTACCCCTCTTACGACAGTTTCTACAGAATCTGGTCTTAAGGCACCATAAGTAAACGCGATCGTTGTAATCGGGAGAATACATGCGAAAAGAGCAAGTAACCAAGCTTGTTTTTTCTTTTTCTTCTTTTTTTGAAACATACATTCTCCCTCCTTTACTACGCTGGATTCGTTGTAAATTCTAAACGGAAACTAATATCTCCGTAAGAAGCATTGTCCTCACAATCCACATCTTGACCTTCTAACCACATATAAATTCTAATCTTTGTAATTGAAGGCTCTAAATCCAATATCTTTTGATTTGTTCCATTATTTCTCGGTGTTGAAATATCGACATTCACTCTTCTAAAATAATTTGGATAATTCGTACTATTCGCATTTTGAATCAGAACTCCATCCCCACTTCCAATTTCACTTGTAACACCATCATATGGAAGAAGTGCACCACCTGTCTGTGAAGTAGTAATCCCATAGACATTTCTCGCATTCAACACACCAGATTCCGTATGTGTATCATAGTTCGGTTCCCAGATAATCGCATCTGTCGCCCCTCTTAGACTCTGAGCCGCACCACTACTATCTGTCGCAGTTCCCTCGTCTAAGAAAGCAACTCTGGTCGCATTTTCAATACCAACACTTTCTTCTCCTAAATAGGTTACTTCTGAATTATTGGATAAATAAAGTTCTTTATTGTTGGTTGTTCTAAAAAATAAATCAAATGCGATAAAAATCCCTTCACTATCTTCTCCAAAACTTTCTGTTTCTTCACTTTTCTGTGTTACTAAAATAAAATCTGTCGAATCAAAATTCGTCGCATCACCACGAAATAGTTCTAATCTTCCATTTCCATCAATGGTTCCTCCTGTGGATACAGGATATAAAGAAGCTGGAACTTGATTGACACTACTACCATAATTCTGTCTTGCATTCATAATATCTTGTACCGTAACAACTTGTTTCCAATTTACCGCATCTGTACTGACTTCTAGTCCTCCATCTGCTTGAACATGAACATCTAATGAATCAACACTTACTACACGGTTACTGGAAAACCATGCATAAGATGTTGTTACAAATAGAATAAAACTAAAAAATAATGGCAGTAATAAAAATCTTCTTCTTTTCTTATCTTCCTTCTTTTTCATTATCTACATGCTCCTCCATAATTCTCATATTCAACTTAATTTCGCCACCAATAATCGCATCCACACATTCTGGATCATCCCCCTCTAAATAAATTACCACAGTGTATTTATCAATATCTCCAGGTTGAAATTCCGTTCGCTGTTGTAAAACAGGAGTTTCCTCTGAATAAAAAGGGGTTGTTCCTTCTTCTGGTTCTCCAGTAACACTGTTTAATTTCGCATAGATCGTACGATTCCCGTTTTGATAAATCATAATGCGAATTGCTTCATCTACATTTTTAATGACATCTAACACATTCACTTCATACCAATAATGAATTGTTCTTTCTCCTTCATTACCAACATAAAAAGTATAAGCAATATAATTATCTCCATTATGAGCACCATCGCCCTCAGTATCAATATCACTTGGTAACCAATCAACAGAGATATTATCCATAAACTCTAATTCTTCCGCATATAACTTATTTCTCGGCGTCTTATATTCCAAATTATCATATAATACAATTCCCGACTCTAACGAAAAGTTTGGATCAAGAGTCACTGTAAAATTTCCACCCTTATAAATCACCATCAAAATAAAAAACAAAGCAAGCAAAAAGAGAAAGAGAAAAATAACAATCCTCTTTGTATATTTGATCCTTTTCTTTTTTTGCTCTAATTTTTTCGCAGTGACTTTTACAGTACGAATCGCCATAACATCACAATCCTTATTATTATGTTCTATTATCATTCCTATTTTATCACATTCTGTCGCTTGTTGTAAACTGCAAACAAAAACAACGCTAGTCTTTTTTCACGTTGTTTGTACCATTCTTTAAACCAAAATCAAAATCTTTCTCATTCTTCATCACATGAATTGACATGGTCTTAAATAATTCATCTAAATTCAATGTATCATCACTGACTGTTGGATCAATCACTTCAATGGCTTCTTTCTCTTGTTCTACAGGAGAATTCTTTTCTTTTAATTCATCTTGATAAATCAAAATCTCGATATCTTCTCCCTTTTTATTTGGTTCCTTCTTCACTGGTTCCTTTTTTCCAAGTACGATATACCCAAAAGCAATCACGACAATTGCGACAATCAAAAGAACAATCAACCACTCCATATATGCCACCCCAATTCTAACCTAAACCCATTTTATCACAACTCCATTTGCCTTGCAACGATAATTCATCAAACATCCTATCCAATTGACACATTTCCATTGACATATTTCGCAAGTTGACAATAATTTACATATTGTAGTTTACTTTTTCACTCTAATACACGAATACTTTACATTTCGATGATATAATGAGATAAAGAGGTGATATCAAATGATTAAAATTAAAAAATGGCACTTAGTCCTTGCAATTTGTGCCCTAATCCTTTGTATTACCCAAATTCAACAAACTTACGCAAAATACTTAGATACCAAAGAAGGAGATACAGACTTTACAATTGCAAAATGGAAAATACTTGTCAATCAACAAGATATCACAGAAGCCTCAACCATGTCTTCTCTCATCAATCCTGTTTACATTGAAAACGAACACATGAAAGAAGGAGTCATCGCTCCTGGGAGAGAAGGATACTTCGATCTTGTCATCGACTCTAGTAACACAGAAGTATCTTTCCGCTATGACATCTCAGTAACCTCTTCAGAAAACAGTTCCGTAAATGATCTTGTCATCACAGGATATTCCCTAAACGATAGTGAAATCATCCCTGTATCCGATCAACTCAACAACCTCAGCAACATCATTTACTATACTGACACCAATAAAGAAAACAAGATAAGAATCTATTTTCAGTGGCGAGATGGTACTGGTGAAAATATGAACAATGAAGCAGATACAAACGCTTCTATTCAAGGAGTGAACGCAAGACTAAAAGCAAGTATTACCTTCACTCAAATTACAAATTAACCCACAGGATTTAATCTCCCTGTGGGTTTCTTTGACTTGCCTTAATATTCACTACAATTTCTATCTGTGTCTCATCAGGATGTAATTCCTTATACTCATAAGACTTCTTTCCCCAATAAGTGTCTAATTCATCATTTCCACTCTCATAAGGCCATTGTAACTGCACATAAAAAGTTCCTGTCTCAGTCGTTGTAATAAAAGGTTTATCTACATAAAAAGTAATTTGAAAAGGATATGCCGTCTGTAATATCGATATCATCTCATCACTCGTATAATTCTCACTCGTATATACCTCATCCATAATACGAATAGAAGATAACGAATAAGAAATATAAGCATCCATCTCTCCAGAATTTTTAATCTCTATCTTATCACTAAAATCTTCCATTCCTGGATAAATTGAATCAATCTCAAACTTCACATGATCCATTAAATCATTTCCATCCTGTTCAAAAGTCACTTTCCATGATTTGACTCCTGTTGTTAAACTATTCTCTACTTTATTACTATAAATAAACCATGCGAAAGCATTCATCATAAATGCAAATATCAGAAAAAAGAGCGTACTTCGTCTAACTTTTCTCTTTACTTTCTTTAACTTTTTATTTTGCTTCTTCATCCTCTAAATCACTTTCCTTTTGGTGAATGTGGTCTAAAATCTCTAAGAAAATCAAAAATGCAATTGGAACAATAATTAAGAAATATAGTCCATAAGAATTATTTAGAATATGACTTAACCAAGTTAACACTTTCGGACGATATACAACCGTTCCATAAATCTGACTACTATCAATCTCTGGATCCGCTACTTCATTCGCAGTTCCTTGTGTTGTAAAATAATAAACCCCATTTTCTTCTCTTTTTGAAATAACACGGTGGGTAATGACCTTCCCTTTGTAATCTCTTTTCTCACCAAGATAAACAACATCATCGCCAATTTCAATCTCATTTGGATTTGTTTCTTTAGCAATAATCACATCGTATACTTCATATTCTGGAAGCATACTACCTGATGCAATCGTAAACATGCGATAACTCCCCAGACTCACTTGATTATCAAATACTCTTTGAATGACAATCAAAGTTACGACCAATATTGCAAATATCCATACCAAAACCTTAATCAGTCCCAAAAGAAACTTCAAAACTGGATTATTGATTATCTTTTTCACGATCTTCATGTTTCATCACCTTTAAATGTTCTATTTTCTCCATATAATTACTAATTGCCTTCTTATAAGTACGTTCAATTTCACTCGTATCCAATACTTTCTTATATTTTACTTTTACGTACTCATCCCCAATCAACTTCACAATTTCATCAAGAGATATCTTCCCAAGACTCATCAATTGTTGAATCGATTGACTTGCTACTTCTTTTTGTAACTGTTCTTTTTCTTCTTCTGTAACAGTTTCTTTTTCCAATGTATTCATAATCAAACAGTTCAACAAAAACGATTGATCCATCAATTCTTTCAACGTACCTTTATCCTCATACTCTTTATTGATTCGGTCACTCTTGGTACTTGGCTCCATATTCATCTGCATATAATTCCACAAATCTAATGCATACTGAAAATTTACATTCTTCAAAATTAAATTTGTTTTCTTAATCGGAGAAATCACTGGAGCCACATGTAATTTCTGAATATTTTTATAAACATCAGAAGAACATAAATCACGAATTCCCTCTTCCAGTTTCGTAATACGACTAGAAATACTGTTTTCTTGATTTTTCTGTTTTCCACTATCTATTTTTCCAGATAGTTGGACAGAAATCTCAACCGTTTCTTTCTTGAACTTTCCTTTTCCTTGGTACGCTAAATTCTTCTGACTCTGAAATTGATTGTCTACAATCTCTTCTTTCTTTTTCCGTTCAATATATAACTTCATATTGTTAATTAATGTATAAATAAAACGGTTCTCATAGGTATTGAATGATTCTTCTTTATTAATATTTAATATCTTAGAAGGCTTTACTTCCCCTGTTTTTTGATTATAATCCTGAATGAGATTCGTATTACGAGATAAATGTTTAATACTATCCACCGTAATACGTCTAGCAAGTTCTATTTTCACAATCTCTTCTTCATTGACAATAAAACGGTTTGGATTCCTTAAAATATTATCCAAATAACGGAGTGTCCCTTCCATTTTTGTAAGCCAAGTATCATCATAACTCGACTGATTCTTCTTTTCTTTGACTTGCAATTGTGATGTCAATGAATTTTGAAAACGATTTTTTTCTTCTTCTTTTGTCTTTTGATATAACTCTACAATCCCATTCATTCTCTTCACCTACTTATGTTAATTTCTTTAATCTTAACAAGTACTCTTCACATTCCTTCATTTTTCCTTGACCAAAGGTTTTATCCAAAAACTCAATAAAGCCATCAATTTCATCACGAATATAAGATACGTTTAACTGTTCAAACTTACGGAGAATTTTTCTGGCAATAAAGTAATCCACTCCACTGACTTCTTCTCCTCCACAAGCGACATAGACTGGAACAAACTTCTTCATATGCGCTACAATACGGTTACCAAACGCAATACGAAAATGTTTAATCACATAATTATCCATTTCATCGATCTTATCTAATACTTCTTGACTCATCTGATTTTGTTCCATCGCATCTTGGAATAAACGATCCAAATAAGAATAATTGATATCTTGTGCTGGTGTATCAATTGGTTCAAAAACTTCTCCTTTATCATTAATATCAATTGGCATCGCACGGTCATACACTTTATCTGTTACCATAAACGTAGAGTCATCGTTATTGATCGTACCAATATACCAAGTATTTGGACTAATCTTTAATTTTCCATCAATCAACTTATCTGGATCATTCGGCCAGCTACTAGATACCAACTCTACAATCCACTCATCCTTATTAGGCATTTCCAAAATAGATAACATCTCTGCAAAATAATACTCTACTCTGGCGATATTCATTTCATCGAGAATTACCGTATAAACATCATCCGTATACCCAGCTTCATAAATTGTCTTTAATACTTCTGTCTCATTAAATTTCTTCGTAAATTCGTTAAAATAACCAAAAAGTTCCGTACGATCACGCCAAGATGGTTGGACAGACGCGATACAAGAATCATGCTTTAAAAACTTTCCCCATGCATAAGCAAGTGAAGTTTTACCAGTACCAGAAATACCTTGTAAAATAATTAACTTCGTCGAAGCAAGCCCAGAAATAAAAATACGAATCATTTCTGTCTTATAATAAAGTCTTAATTGACTTGCCGCAAAATTACGGAACAGTTCCACCAATTCTTCCAATGTGAAATGATTGTTATAATTTTTTACATTATAATTTTGATAAGCAAGATCCACTTCATGTAGTTTGGCAAAACGATACCCATCACTATTCACATTTTGATCTTTCTGTTCTTCTTTCTCTTCTACTTCTTCTCTTTCTGGTTCATTTGGCTTCAATCCCAAATGAGAGACTTTCATTGCTAAAATATCTTCCTTTTCCTTCACTAACGTAGATACTTCATCATTTAACTTTGCGACTTCTGTCAACAATTCTTCTTGTTCTACCAAAGTCTTACGGAAGCGAATATACTTGCGAACAAAAAAGAAAATAAGTAAGAAAAAGCCAACAACAATCAGTACTAAGAACAAAATGACAAGAGCGACAAAAAGCCATTCTGGTCCATTAAAATCTTCCTTATAAAAATCTAAAATACGTAAATAAGCTCTAAAATCAAATACTTGGGTTACAGCTTGTACAATCGCACGAATAACAATCATAATTCCCCCAAAAAATTGACTTAAGAATTCATATAAAAAACGAAAAACTGTATCCATCTATCCACCTTCTAACTTGGAATATATAACACCTCAAATGACTCTTTTAAAACATCATACAATGCTTGATGAGAAGTAATCAAAAAAGTAAAAACCTTTAATAACTTCTTTGTCTCCTCATTAAATGCAAAGGTCTCATCTAAAATCAGTGCGATGTGAAATCCTTCCCTTGTTAATTCATAAATTTCCTCTTTATTTTCTAAATAATCTTGATAAGTAATTTTCAGTGCTAACTTTTCTTTTGTAATATCATTATCAATCATGTTGAGTAAACGTTTCTTTTTCTTTGGTTTGTCTTTTAAACTGAGAACGTAATCTACTAAATATTGTTTCTTGAAAATTCCTTTTATAATGTCTTGTAAAATTTTTACTCCAACATAGGAATAAGTAACAAATAGATTTTGTTCTCTAATCTCTTTACTATTCAATACTTTCTTAATCGCATAATCACTGTATAATTTAGAAAACTTCACATTTTGATCTAACTGACAATCAAATATCTGTCCGGTTTGAATTCTCTTATAATTTACAGTGAAATTTTTATCTTGAAACTGATCAATAAAATCTTGTTTCGCAGTTAAATCCTCTTTTAAAAGGTGATAAAAATTGGCCTCAAATTGATTTTCTTCAATTTTTAACTGTTCTTTACGATACTCTGCAATCTCATGAATTAAAGTACGTACTGATTCACATTCACATACATGATCAAAATATAAAATATATTTAAACATCGAAAACATATGCTTTGCTTTTTTACGATATTTCGAATCATTCTTTCCATGTTCCATGGCTTTCTTTAAATAATAAACAATATTGACTTCTAATCTAGAATCTACTTCAGGGTACATATTATAATAACGTGTATTGATATAGGCATTGATTAAATCATCATAGACATCTTGATCAAAATACTGACTCAAAATTTCCTGTAAATACTTTTTAATTGCTTTTTGAGAAAAAGAAACATATTCATTTACAATATTGCAGCTCACACTTATCAACTCCTAATAATTATAACTCACTTTTACAACGCCATCTTGACTACCATCACTGGAATAATCCAATGTCGGATCTTTTTTATAAAACTTCACAACACTACTACTAGAAGCATCCATATCAAACGTAAAACGATTAATATAGTCATATCCATCTAACCGTTCTGTCTGTACATCATAGGCTTGTAAAAAAGTAGTACTATTGTTATCTACATAAACAACACTCGGATCAAATTCTAATGTAATACTTGCAGAAACACACTTCTCTTGATCACTTTCCGAAAGTTCCAAATACTCTGAAATCGTCAACTGTTCTCCCACTTGATAAGAACCAAATGCTTCCTTCACAGTATAATAAAGCAGAGTATTGGTCACGTTTACTTCCAAATAAACGTCATTTTTCGCATCGACAATCTCATGACTGAGTCCATACTTTCCAACCACCAGTTTAAACGAAGCTGACAATTCTTTTTGATAGGGTGCAGTGGACTTTGCAGTAATCGAAGCAACCACACTATCTCCATCATGAAACGTCTGTGTCGGTGTTAAAGTCACCGTAAAACTATCCGTATTCGAATCATGATAGATCGTTCCAGAATCCTTTGTCGTATTACACACAATCGTATCAGAACAATTGAGCTCTACTTCATATTCAATATCACTATCACTTTTTAAACTGTTATTTTTATAACTATTGAGATTAATTACAATATGATATGGATCTACCCCATTCCAATAATCGAGCGAATAATTTCTTCCATATGTTGTTAACTTATCACTTTCAAAATAAAAATTTTGTGTTCTAAAATAAAAGTCTAATATTCCACGATAAATATATCTTCCTAAGGTCACACCAATTGTAAGAGTCAAACATCCTACAAAAACAAAGAATACACGACGTTGAAAAGAATTAAGCTTTTTGATTCTTATTTTTTTTCGCATAACTTCCTCTATACTTCTTCATCAAGAAAATAAAAATGATGACAATCGGCAAAATAATAAAAACAAAATAGCCTAATTTACTTGTAAACAAAAGATATAAATATCCTAGAAATGGAATCGCATGAATTTGATTCACTTCACCAATAAAATATTCACTGGATAAAAATAAACCATCCTGAATCACATAGGTATATTCTTTGTCATTGGTCTTCATAACAGCTTCAACAGTTGTTACTTGTACTTGATTCTTTCCATTGACTGTATCATAGTACATAATCTCATCACCAGTTTTCACCTGATCAATTTGTTTGGTACTCATAATAAAGTCTCCCCGATGAAATATTCCTACATTCTCTTTTAAACCAAAAAGAATCGTATTTCCAATTTGACTATTGGAAAATTGATTAAACGTAAAAAGAAACATTGTTGTCACCAACACTAGTACCATATAACAACCAATTAGCATATACCTAATGACTTTCATCTACTATCACCCTTATTATCATATCATAAAACTTTTCTTTTGCAAAGGAAAAGCCAGTATTTAACTGACTGAATTTGTTTTCCTAGGAGAAACCTTTTGAATTCTCTTCCCACCTGATTTTCTTCCCTTTTTATTTTTTTTTAAATAATCTTGAATTTCTTTATCTAACTCAAAAAAATAGTTACGATAAATTTGGTTATAAGAATCATCAAATTTAGATAAATAGGAGTCCAAAAGTTTCTCAATCTCTTTTTTAAAGTCTGTCAATGGAAAAAAGTCAATACGTCCACTCTGATCAAAGTAAGAGATGATTTCCTCTGTACTGCGAGAAGTAAAGTCATTATACGCAGATGTATTCTCCGGTTGATACAATTGATAAATACATTCCTGTAAGGCTATTAAATTTTTTTGAATTCGTTTTATTACTTTTTCTGTTCCTTGTTCTTTTAAACCCTCCATCTGGTCAGTTACAGGCTTTATCTCGTCAATTGTTTTCCTGGCTTCTGCTTCTTTCCTGGTAACACACCAATCGTTAAAATGACTCACTAGTGTGTGATGAATAAACGTTTTATCTTCTTCCGTAAGAGCAATGGGAGATTTATTTTCTATTTGATTTGTTACATCTTGTAATTCCAATGTAGAAAATGATTTTAATAAGCCAATTGCCGCATCTAAAATGTCTTCTTTCATCAAATGGTTGTATTGTTCTTGTATTCTTGTAATTTCCATATCTCAGCGCTCCTACCTTATCTCATTTTATCATTCAAAGATAGAGATTTACAAGAAAATTATCACATTTTACAAAAACTTAACAATTAGAAAAATTGATTCATATCCTTTGGTACATGATCATTTACAACTGCATTCACAATTTTATCTTCTTTTTCTTTTGATACTTCTTTCCCTGTCATTTTCCCTAATTCTTGAATCACTTCCCGCAGTGTTCCCTCATTTTTTAAATCATTTTCTTGTAACTTTTTCGCAAGATCTAAAATGGTATCTTTTTTCACATTGGTCTTCTTTTCCACCTTGTCAAAAAAACTATCAGTAAATTTCAAAACACATACCCTCTTTCTAGTTTTAGTATATGTGATTGGGTGATATGGGTTCTAAATTTTGGCAAAACAAAGGAACACTATTGTTCTCCTTTATTTTTAAATTGGATTACAATTGGTGTTCCCTCAAAATCAAATGCTTCACGTAATTTATTTTCTAAATATCTCTCATAAGAGAAATGTACTAATCCTTTACTATTTACTTGAATATTAAATGTTGGAGGCTGTGTAGATACTTGGTTTGAAAAATATATTTTTAATCTTTTCCCCTTGTAACTTGGTGGAAGATTTAATTCATAAGCATCACGAATCACATCATTTAATACACTTGTCTTAACTTCTCTTCTACTATTCTCATATACTTTTAATATTTCAGGCATCAAAGTATGAATTCTCTTCTTCGTCTTGGCACTCAAGAACACAACTGGAGCATAAGTAATAAATTGAAATTCATATTTCAATAATTCTTTCATCTTTTTCATTTCCGTATCTTTTTCCTCTACGGTATCCCATTTATTCACAACTAGTATAACTGCTTTTCCAGCATCTAAAGCATATCCTGCGATATGTTTATCGTGTTCAATGACCCCTTCTTCAGCATTTAAAACAATCAAACAAACATCACTGCGGTCAATTGCTTTTAAAGAACGAAGTAAACTATATTTTTCTACTGATTCATATACTTTTCCTTTTTTTCTCATTCCCGCTGTATCAATGACAACATAGTCATGATCGTGATAACGGAATGTTGTATCAATCGCATCTCTCGTTGTTCCCGCCACATCGGATACAATCACTCTTTCTTCTCCGACAAGAGCATTGACTAAGCTACTTTTCCCAACATTCGGTCTTCCTATAACACAAAATTTAATCGTTCCATCGTCATACTCTTCTTCTATTTTTGGAAATTCTTTCGTTAATTCCTCCAATAAGTCATAAATCCCCTCATTTTGTTCTCCACTCACAAACATATAATCATCTAAACCTAATTCGTAGAAATCGTAAATATGATCTTTGGCTAGTTTTGAATCCATTTTATTAACGACAACAATCACTTTCTTTTTGGCTTTTAATAACATATCTCTCACTGCAAAATCATTGGTTGTCAAACCTTCTTTTCCATCTACGACAAACAAAATATAATCTGCTTCGTCAATGGCAAGTTCAGCTTGCATTTTAATAGAGTCATTAAAGTGGGCATCTGATAAATCAATTCCTCCAGTATCAATTAAATGAAATGAATAATCTTGAAATTGCACCGTTCCATAAATACGATCTCTAGTGACTCCTGGTGTATCTTCAATAATTGATATTTTCTTTCCTACCATACGATTAAATAACGTAGATTTTCCTACATTTGGTCTTCCTAACAATGCGACAACTGGTTTTCTCATAAGTATCCCCTCGTTTTCTTCCGGTATTATATCATGTTTTTTCCATTTTACCAATTGATTCTCTTTCCATATTTTAAAATTTCTTTTGTATTTTGAAAATGTGGAACAACATATTCTAATAATTCTCCTAATTGTGATTGTGTCATTTCTTTGATAAGTTCTAGATAAAAAGTTTTTTGATAATAATATAATCTGATATCAGAGCGAAATTTTCTTAACAACATTGGATCCTCCACTTGATATAACATTTTAAAATTTTTTTCCACATGAAAACAAATTTCAATCTCATCACATAGTTCAAATTCATCAATATCTTCGTGATGAATTTTTAAAACAGAACCATAAAGTGGGTCTTGATAAGCATAGATTGTATAATATCCACAAAAAGAAATGTGATAGATCTCTTTTAATTTTAAAAATATTTGTTTTACTTGTTGTTCTAATGTTTCTTTTTCCTCAAAATTCAACGGAGATGATTTTACTTGATTTAAAAAAAGAAACATATTCTCTTTATCTAGAAATACCAGTTTCAATGTACTCACCTAGTATTAGTCTATTATAAGAATATGCTTTTGTTCCTTATATTTCTGTAGTTCGTTCAATTCGATCATAGATTTCTTCTTTTCCTAGTTTTGTAACACTAGAAAACATGACAAAGTCATCTCCTACAACTAAATCTAATTGATCTAAGATTAAATTTCTCTGTTTTTGCCGATTGGTAATTCCTACTTTATCTACTTTCGTTGCGACAATCGTAACAGGAATATCATAATACTTTAAAAATTGATACATCATAATATCATCACTTGTTGGTTTATGACGAAAATCAATCAACATAAATACATTTTTCAAATTAGGACGATTGACTAAATAGTCTTCCATCATTAATCCAAACTTCTTTCTCATTTGCTTACTCACATTTGCAAATCCGTACCCCGGTGCATCCACCAAATAAAATTCATCATTGACTAAATAAAAGTTAATTGTTTGTGTTTTCCCAGGTTGAGAAGAAGTACGAGCATAGTTTTTACGATGAATCAAAGTATTAATAAAACTACTTTTTCCCACATTAGAACGCCCTACTAATAAGAATTCAGGCTTATTATCGGTCGGATATTGACTCCTTCTTACCGCCGATATTTCTAAATTTACACTATTTATTTTCACGTTCATCACCAAATTTCATAAGCACATTATATCACGTACTCAACATCCAAGTCAAAAATTGCAGTTGTCAAGCGGAAGAAAAGTAATAAAATCTAGTGGAAAAATAATACACTTTATAGTATAATATAAATGGTGAATGCTTGTGAATTATCCAAACGGAACAAAACCAAAACAATCTTATATTATGCACGGAAACCGTGGGATGAGTTTAGAAAGTGATATTAACGAGACAAATCAATATTATTTGGTACATGATATTGCTGTCATTTATAAAAAACCAACACCGATTACTGTTGTAAAAGTAGATTTTAAATCCCGAATTGATGCAGTAATTAATGAGGCCTATTACAGAACACCATCTACTACCGATTACAATGGTGTTTATAAAGGAAAATATATTGATTTTGAAGCAAAAGAAACGAAAAATAAAAGTTTCTTCCCACTTGCAAACATTCATACCCATCAAATTGAACACATAAAAAGAATTATGGAACATGGTGGAATTGGATTTATTATTGTTCGTTTCACCCACTATAATTTGACATATTTTTTAGATGGTAGTAAATTGATATCATTCATTGAAAACAACAAAAGGAAATCTATTCCGATTTCTTATTTTCAAACATACGGAAAAATAATTGAAACAAAATACGCACCGCGTCTAGACTATTTAAAAGTTTTAGATGAATATTCGCAAGAAGGTGATCACATTGAACAGAGTCCATAAATTTATGGATTTCATGGGGAGACATCAGTATGAGATCGCGATTTTATTCGTTAGTTTTCTGGCTTTGATTGTAGGAATATTGGCGATTGGATTTCTAAAAGCGTTTATCATTATTGCAATATTAGATGGAATCTTATTTAGTCCTTATTTATTTCAAGGAATAAATAAAAGTATGGAGGTTACGATGGAAAAGAAAAAGACGAAAGCAAGACACGCGAGAACGAATCATAGTAAAGCAACCAAAGACTATACAAAGGGTACCACAGTTGCGAGTACTAGATCTGCGCGTAATTCAATAAAGGAAAAAGAAAAAAATAAAGATGGAAAGAAAAAGAAGAAATTTGGTAAAAAAATCTTAATGGTATTACTGATCTTAGGAGTTTTACTTTTAATTGCCTTTGGTGTTTTCATGTTTATCATTGTGAAAGAAGCACCTGAGTTTAGTACAGAGCAATTATATCATCAAGAAGCGTCGATTCTATACAGCTCTGATGGTACCATATTTAAAAAGTTGGGAAGTGAAAACCGTGAGCGAATCACCTATGATCAACTTCCAGAAGTATTAGTAGATGCGATTGTTGCGACAGAAGATTCTAGATTCTTCCAACATAATGGATTTGACTTACCACGTTTCATACGTGCTGGTATTGGTACCGTATTAGGTCAAAATGCTGGTGGTGCTTCGACATTGACTATGCAAATTGCCAAAAACCACTTTACTTCAACAACGCGAAGTATCACACGTAAATTTACCGATATCTATATGTCTATCTTCCAAATTGAAAAACACTATACAAAAGAAGAAATTATGGAATTCTATGTCAATGCTCCTTATTTAGGAAGTGGAGCTTGGGGTGTTGAAACCGCATGTCTTACTTACTTTGGAAAGAGTGCGAAAGACATTAACTTAGCAGAAGCTGCTTTAATTGCTGGATTATTCCAAGCACCTGGATCTTACGATCCTAATGTCAATCCAGATCTAGCAGAACAAAGAAGACAAACTGTTTTATATTTAATGAGACGTCACAATTATATTACAGAAAAAGAATATGAAGTTGCTTTAAATTTAACAGTTGATAAGTTATTACAAACAAGTACTGCTGGAGATTCTAGTAACACAGATCAATTCAAATATCAATCATTCGTCGATGCTGTTGTTGCAGATGTAACTGAAAGAACTGGTAATAACCCATATAACGTTTCTATGGAAATTTATACAACTATGGATATGGAAAAACAAGCAGCTCTAGAAGATATTATGAACGGAAATACTTTCAATTGGGAAAATGATGTTGTTCAAGGTGCTGTTGCAGTTGTCGATGTCAATACAGGTGCTTTAACTGCAATCAGTAATGGTCGAAATATTAATGGTGCAAAGCAATTAGGGCGAGCGACAACTGTCAAACGTCAAATTGGTTCAACCGCAAAACCGATTTATGATTACGGTCCAGGATTTGAATATTTAGACTGGTCTACTGCTACTCCATTTGCCGATGAACCACACTCTTATTCAGGAACAGATGATGAGGATGGTGGAATCGAAAACTGGAATAGAACATATCAAGGTTGGATGACATTACGTACCGCACTTGCACAATCAAGAAATATTCCAGCACTAAAAGCGTTCCAACAAAACGAAAATGAAAATATTAAAAACTTTGCAGAAAGTTTAGGATTAAATCCACAAGTCGAAAATGGTTTAGTATATGAATCTCATGCTTTAGGTGGTTATGATGGAGAAGCTCCTCTTACTATGGCGGGTGCTTATGCAGCCTTTGCAAATGGAGGATATTATACAGAACCATACACTTATACAAAAATCGTTTATCGTGATACCGATAAAGAAGAAGAAGTAGATGCAGAAAGAACACAAGTGATGAGTGATTCTACTGCTTATATGACAAGCAATGTCTTATATGATGCCGCTGAATATGGTATTGGTACTTCTTATATCAACGGTGTTCACTATGGAGCAAAAACTGGTACTTCAAACTTTACAGAAGAAACAATTCAAAGCAAAGGATATCCATCTAATGCTGTAAATGACTTATGGGTAGATGGAATTAATCCACAATATGCGATTTCTGTTTGGTATGGATATGATAAACAAGATGATACTTATGTAAGTACCACAAACACAGGTGGACATAGAAACCTATTTAGAGCAGTTGCTAGTCTCTTCTTCACAGAAAATAAAGACTTTGAACAACCAAGTAGTGTTGTATCCGTAGAAGTAGAAAGAGAAACTTATCCAGTACAATTACCAAGTGCCAATACTCCATCAAATATGAGAATGACGGAACTATTTAAAAAAGGTACAGAACCAACAGAAGTATCGACAAGATTTGCTACACTGAGTGATGTTTCTAACTTAAAAGGTAGTATCAAAGGAAACTCAGTAACACTTTCATGGAATGGTATTTCTACTCCAACAGAACTAGACTCCGGAAGTTTATCAAGTTGGGCTAGCAAAGTATTCTTCGATTCTGGTTATCGCGCAAGTTATGTACAATCAAGATTAGGACAGAATCAAAGTATCTTAGGTAGTTTTGGATATAATGTCTACGCAAAACAAGAGAATGGCAGTCTAAGACTCATTCAATTTACCAATAATACAAGTCTTACATTTACTGCAAGATCTTCTGATTCTGGAACTTATGTTGTAAAATCTGCTTATTCTAATTTTGGAGCTGCAGAATCTCCAGGAGCTGAAGTATCAGTCAATGTTTCTAATGTTCAAGGTGAAATCATTGTAAGTTTAGTAGGTCCTTCTACTGAAACAGTTAGTCTTAATACACCATATAACAAAACAGTTAAAGTAACAGAAGATGGTGAAGATGTCACTGATAAAGCAGAAATTGAAATTACAGTATCTGGTGGTAGTGGTGGCAATGTTACATTTGATAACTTTACCTCACATGCTGGAACTTATACAATTACTTACAATGTTACTTATGATGGTACTACAAAAACAGTTACTAGAAGAGTTGTTGTAACAGACTCTAGTGATTCTTCAAATACAGATTAAAAAAAATGGTTTCCAAAACGGAAATCATTTTTTATTGTCTTATGATTTTAATTGCTTCTGGTATTTTCGCGATTGTATCACTAGCAATCATTGCAATATCTGTTTTTTCTTTCTCTGCAAGCTCTCCAGCAAGTCCAGCTAAATAAACCCCTGCAGAAACAGTGAATAAAGATGGCGTTTGATAGGCTAATAAACCTGCTAAGATTCCCGTTAACACGTCCCCACTACCAGCAGTAGCCATACCTGGGCATCCTCTTTTTACCAGATGAACTTCTTTTCCATCCGATATGATTGTCGTACTTCCCTTTAATAACACAATCACATGATACGTTTGGGCAAACTCTTTTACAATGGAAATGGGATCTTTTTTAATCTCTTCCATACTCAAGTGAGTCAATCTAGAAAACTCCTTTAAATGTGGCGTTAATACCACGAATCGATGATTTAATAATTCTAAATGATCAACAAGTGTATTTAAACCATCTGCATCAATCACAAGATTACCTTGATATTCTTTTAAAATTCTAGCTATGATTTGTAAATGAGAAGTATCACTCCCCCAACCCATTCCAACAGCAAGAGAATCTAAACCATGAATTCCCTCCATCAATTCTTCTATATTGTGATAACAATACATTGTCTGTTCCAAAATATGGGAAGATAATAATTCTTTTAATTCTTCTGGTATCAGTACTCTACTAATTCCTGTTCCACTACGTAATGCAGCTAAACTCATATTTGCTAATTTTACCGCACCACTATAGTTATCACATCCACCAAGTAATCCTACTTTGCCAAAATCACCTTTATTCGCATCCTTCTCTCTTTTCTTAAAATACCCCTTAATATCTTCTAATTCAATTTCCTTTATCATAATTCCCTCCATTCAAAAAAGCTCCCAATGGAACTTATTTCGCTAAATGACGAATGACATAAATACCTAGAATGGCCAAGAAAGAAGCTCCACCAATGACAATATATTGAATACTTTTCCCATGATCTACATCCGTATCTTCTACCTCTTCCTCATCATCCTGAATCTTAATAATATATTCTCCATTCTTAGAATATAAATAATTTTCTCTAGCAAATCTAGCGATATAATCTGGATCTTGTAATTTTTTTAACTCTATATTTAAATTTTCTTCATCTTCTTTTAAAACTAATAGCTGATCTTCCAACTGTTTCTTTTCATGTTTTAAATCAATAATATTTAAAGTGTATGTGGCAAGCGTGATAAAGAAATAGATAATCACAGCAAAAGAAAGCGTTCCAAACACCAATAAACGCTTTTTCGCACCTTTACTTACCTTTTTCTTCTTTGCCATGATTACCACCTACTATTTTATAGTTTATCATGTTTCTTTTTTCTTGGCAATCATTGAGGAGTCAAGAAATGTAAATGGATAAGATGCTCTAACGAATAACCAACTAAAATACTAAGAAGTGCATATGGATGTATCACTCCATAATTTATTTTTCTAAGAATATAGAAATAGAATACAGCAATCAGAAGAACAAATATAATTGTAATACTATACTGTATATATCTCTTCTTACCCTGTATCCAACGATAGAGTCTTGTAATGAAAAAGGAAAAAAGGAACCCATAGAAAAAAGAAATCATTAATGTAATTACTTGTACTTTTAATGTCATCACTTAAATAACTTACTAAACATATTTTCTTCTTTTTCCTTTTTCCCATGTTCCATATAATTTAAACTGTTTACTTTTCCTTTAATCGAGACATTTCCTTGATAAGTATCTAGCTTCATGATTTCCAATCCTTCTCCTTTAATAACAATATACCCCATATTCGTCTCCATCAAGAATTCTTCATTATCAAAACTATCTATTTTTTTTACCCCTGTTACAACTAATGTTTTACGATCACTAATTGTAATGTTATGATTACTTACTACTGTACTCATTGTATTCTGATCCTTGTCCATATTTCCCTCCTACTAAATTATATGAGGGCAAAAAAAAAGTATGAAAAAAAGGTTCTATTCTTCTGAACCTTCTTCTAACACTTTTTCATATTCAGCTAATACTGCATCTTCAATCATTTTTCTTCCTTCTTTGTTGATTGGATATACAATATCTAACCTTTCTTCAATATTTTCTGGAGCATTCACTTCCTCTTCCAAAGCTCTTGCTTCTCCACCTTTTTTACGATTTGGCATAGCGACAAACAATCTTTCTTTTCCTTGAATAATTCTCATGTCACGAATTGCTAACCAATTATCGATTACAATAGTTACAAATGCTTTTGGATTAACTTTTCCATTTTTGTTATGAGCAAGTTTTACTCTAACAGATGTTACTTCCACGTAAATCTCTCCCTTCGGTATACTATGATACAATTTCATTATATACTAAAGTTTTTCTTTTTGCAAGTTTTAAAAATGAATTCGAATATTTTTTGTAATAATATCTGTATAAGAAAAAGACTTTACAGGTAGATCTCCATTTTCTTTCATCTCGACTAAAAAGATATTATTGTATAGTTTTTTTATCACACATTGGTATGTTTCATATTTATTTCTTCCTAAATGATACTGAATAGATACTTCCTTTCCAATGTGTTTTTCTAACTCCTCTTTTACTTTCCCGATCATATTCACCTCTTTATCTAGGATATCCTAAATACATTGTCCCTTTTGTTTTAATTCCACCAATTCCTGATGATCCATATTTTGTTTTTTCTAAAATACCTTTTAAATCAATATCTTCACTAGATTCTGTCAAACTAATTCTCGTTGCAATAATCGCAGGATCTAACGCATGAATATTGACTCTTTTCGGACTAGATGCGAAATTAGCTCCTGCTTGGATCAAATCTTCATAGTCCGATTGACAAGCACCCGCGATAATTACTAACTTATCATGACTTTTCTCATACTTTCTTGCTTCCTTTACCGCTTCCACAAAATACTTACTGTTTTTATAAGACTTAATTTCATTTTTTGTTCCTTTTCTTTTATAATAAGCATCATGGCCAGTAATAATTACAATACTGGGATTTGTTTCTTCTAATAATCCTCTAATCTCATTAGGAACTTCTTCTTCCTCCATATGAATTCCTACAACTTTTAAAGAAGCTTCATGATAGTAGTCTAAACATCTCTTTAAATAATCTGAATCTGCATCAATGTGTAAAATTTTCCCCGGCAAATAAAAATAATCATTTCGATTTAAATGAAACTCTGGTTTAATTCGACTTAGAAACTCTTTTTCTTCTTCCATATCTTCGCTTTTCTCATATAACATTAAATCTTCTCTAGGACTATCAGCAATTAAACGAATATTTACTCCTTTTAAAATATAATTCTCATCTTCTGTAATATGGATGATACGAAAAACCATATCGTGATTATAAGAAATTCTCGTTACTAAATCATTTACTTTTAGTTCCATATATGTACCCCCATTTAAAAATATGTGGGAAGAAACGTTTTAGAACAAAAAAAAGAAGCTTTATTTTCGCTTCTTCCATAGACAAAAGAGAAACACAAACAAGGTAACTCCAAGATAAATCAATATATTAGACAATAATACTGTCAAAGAAAACGGTATGATGTTGTGAAAAATAAAATAAAGAATCAAATAGATCAACAATCGAAAAATTACGACAAACATCAATACTGCAATTAACTTTTGCATCAAAAAACGATTATAATTTTTTCGTAATACAAAATATTCAATGGAATGATCCTCTTCATATGTAATAAAACAATAAACAAAATAAATTGTAACAAACACTTGAAATATGTTCCACAAAATATCCAATAATGATGCTGTCTGAAAATTTAATATTCCAACAAGTGATAAAAACTTTTCAAAACTGATTTCGGTTGGATTGACCCATGTTACAATTACCATACTCAGTAATAAAAAAGACATCAATAACAACAATTTATAAAATTTCTTTTGAAATAATTCACGAAATACATTCCACTGATATATCATCTGATTTTCTCACCCTGTTCCTTTTTAAAGCAGTTATAGTAAAGCAATAATATGACAAAGGATAAAATACATACTTGTATGATAGAAGCTGATAATTCTAGTGAAAAATTAGTAAAAATTCCACTTGAAAAATAAGATGTAACAAATAATGGGATCGGAAATAATTGATTAATATGATCTAATTTCATGATGTCAATTTCAAAAAGTAAGAACACAATAAATAACAAGCAAAGCAGAATAGTACTTTGTTTTGAAAAATGCCAACCAACCATATATAATATGATTTCTGTTAATATCAACAAGATACAAGTTCTGACAATCATAAAAAGCAAATAACAAATTTGTTGCACAGATAAATTTATGGATAAATCATTGAAATGTACAACCAATACTCCTATGATTGCAAGTAAAGAAGAAAACAGGAAGAAAGAACATACCATTTTTATCAGTATCATCATATTTCTTTTGATATAGTTACTTAAGCAATTACTTCTTAATACGAAATTGACTTCTTTAGTACAGTTCATAAATTCTAGATTACAAAAACTCATTGCCAAAAAAGTAAAGATAATAAACCACTTATTTGTTAAAATATAGATCATGTTATCATAGATACTCGTACTAATATTTGGTGAAAAAATAATCACCAAACTACCTAAAAATAATATGAAAATAGAAAATATAGTTTTTTTCCAGTTTTGAAAAATGACATCTTTCATTTATTTCACACTTCCATTATCAAAATAATAAATCTGATCTGCAAGTTTTTCTAAGTCTTCTTTTATATGTGTAGAAATAATAATGATTTTCCCTTTTTTCTTCTGTTTTAATAAGTAATCTGAAATTTTCTGAACGCTTTCTTCTTCAATTCCGTTAAATGGTTCGTCCAATAGCATCACTTTAGGATCCTCCATAATTACTTGGGCAATGCCTAATTTTTGTTTCATACCAAGTGAATATTCCGAATATTTTTTGTCTTTTTCATCAATCAAATTAACAATTTCTAGTGCAGATAGAATTTCTTTTTCAGTTATCTTATTTTGAATTTGAGCTAATAGCTTTAGATTTTCAAATCCCGTTAAATCTGGAAAAAAACTAGGTTTTTCTATTAGAGCACGTAAATTAGGAACAAACATATTAGAACGATTGTAATTTTTTCCATCTATTAAGACTTCCCCATTTGTTGGACTATATATTCCACAAATGATTTTTAATAATACACTCTTTCCACTACCATTTCTCCCACTAAACCCATAAATCTTTCCATCTTCAAAAACCATATTGATATTCTTCAATACTTCCACTTTTTTAAATTGTTTACATACATTGCATACTTCAATTTTCAAGACAAACGCCTCCTATCACTCATTCTTTTCACAATCTAATATCAAAGACTCTTTGTTTCTATATGAGAAATATACTCCAATTATAGAAAGAATCCACATACATACGGTAAATAACATTAAAGCAGGAACTCCATATATATCATTAAACATAAACAAATTCATAACATTAAAAATATGACCAATACTTGTTTTAAAAATACCTTGTAATACGATCGCATTTACAACAACCTCCAAGAATAGCTCTAAACCAAGATACAAGATATAAGAAAGAAGAATCGCTTTTATATAATGATGACACTTTCTAACCACAATCAATGATAAATTGATGAAAATACTAGAATATAAAGTAATATTTAATAGATATAATAGGATAAATAATATCGGGTGATAAATAATATTTGACTCCCAAATGATACTTCCGAAATATAAACCATATGATGGATCAAAAGTTCCATAACTCATACAGATAAAAATAAGAACAGCTACAATGAAAGGAAGTAACCAAATATAACGATAAGCACATTTGAAAAATTTTTTTATAAATGAATTATATGACTCCCTTGTACTACAGAATAAAATCCAACGATTTTTTAATAACTTACATAAAACTGGTAAAGTCGGAATAATTAAAAGTAAAAATGCAACAGGATTCAAAAAGTGAAGTTGAAAAATTAAAATATCCGTCATCATGGAAAAAAAGTCAACTTTTAAATTCTTTTCTTTTTCCATTGTTTGTAAGTAATGTT
>CALVJU010000028.1 GCA_944332375.1 uncultured Bacilli bacterium | reverse complement strand
TTGTTGGGACAATCATTGTATCTGTATTCCTGATGTTAGGAATTGGATATGCATTATTAAGTCAGACATTACAGATCAATGGTACAGCGAATATTACATCGAAATGGAAGATCTTATTTACAAGTGCCGAAGAAAAAGAGATGGAGAATGCGACAACTCAGTTAAAAGAGATTACAGATGATACGACTTTAACTTTGAATGTAGAGTTAACTCAACCAGGAGCTAAGGCAACTTATGATGTTGTAGTAGCAAACCAAGGAGACTTGGATGCAGTTCTATCTAAGATAGAGGGAGTAGAAGAGACCAATAGTTCTGATCCACTACCAATTAAAGTCCATTTAGAAAATATCAAAGAAGGAGATCCATTACTTAAAGGAGAGGAGAAAACTTTCCAGGTCATTGTAGAATGGGATGCTTCAGTAGATTTCAATGAAACAAATATGAAGAAAGAAATATCGATTACTTTAACTTATGAACAAAGTGATGGAGGCGTACCTGTTGTACCAACTCCAGGAGAAGATGGGGTGAATATGGGAGGTCAGAATGTAGAACTTGTTTCCAGTGGAGATGGACTATACGTTGATCAATACGAAAATGGAAGATATATTTACCGTGGACAGAGTCCAAATAACTATGTAGAGTTTAATAACGAATTATGGAGAATTATAGCGAAAGAAACAGATGGAACATATAAGATCATTAGAGATGAATTATTACCACAAAATGCAGGATATACAACGATAGCATTCGATACCGTAGGCTATCGAAGTTATGAGAATAATACTTATTGCACTTATTTACAGGATGAGTGGGGGGACTGTGGAGTATATGGAAAAGTAAGTGGAACATATCAAAGCCCTGATGGAAGATTTAGTGGAACGATCACAGAAGATTCTAGTATTGCTGATTATTTAAATGGAGAATACTATAATGGATTAACACCAATTGCAAGAGCTCAAATCCAACAACATGTATACTATATAGGACCAGTAGAATTGTATGATCAAACAGGAAATGATAGTATTAGTAAAAACATAGCAGGAGAGAAAATGAATACATGGACAGGAAATATCGGACTAGTCAATGTCAGTGATATATTAAAAGCAAGTACAAATCCAGCATGTACATCAGTGACTGACCAATATAATCAACTAATGGATAGTGGAACAAGTACATGTAACTCCAACTATTTAGTAGATTTACCAGATCAAGCAGCATATTGGACAATTAATAATGCAGTAGGGGAGTCGGATGACTACTCGAACAATGTCTGGTTTGCGTCTCAGTATGAAGGCGTGGCCGGACTTGGCAAGCTCTATGCGGACAATGGCAACCTCGCTGGTGCGCGTCCAGTTCTCTATCTAAGATCTAATATCCAATTTACAAGTGGTAACGGAACCAAATCACAACCATTCCTAATTGGTTAATAAGTCGATTGATTACAGTCGACTTTTTTAATACCTTCTGTTGAGTGTACAAACTTTGAAAAATTAAAAGTTAGTACGATGTACCGTACTAACTTTACAAAAATGAATGTTTGTCGGTTTGAAATGGGAATAAGCTTCGTTTAAAAAAGCTAGAAACGTTATTCTAGCTTTTTACATCATCTGATAGTTTGATGTATTTGTATATTTATTTTCACTTTGTAACATTTGTTCTAAGCGATTGACTCTTCTTTCAAGTGAATCTACTTGTTGTTGTAATTGTCCTATCATAGAATCACTTGTATTAATTTGTTGTTGTGTAAGTGGATTTACACTATTCATCATAGAGTAATTCATTGGTCCAGGCATTGGATATGGCATAGGCATTCCCTGCATAGTTGGCATCATTCCATTCATTTGGTAATTTGGTACCATTGGATTAACGCCACAGTTACGATCTTTTTTCATCAAAACACACATTCCTTTCGTTCTAGTTCATTATATGAGAAAATAGTTGATTTGTACCACATTATTTTTCTTTTTCTACTTTTTTTGTCATGCTTGACGTGTTATAATGGTTTTGGTGATTTTTGTTATGCGTTTAAAGAAAATACCTGGTGCTTTAGAAAGAGTAGAAGCTTCTTCTTATGTGATCAAAGATGGGAAGAAGCATGTAGGACATTATCAATCTCTTTTTCCAAAGAAACAACCAATTCATATTGAAATTGGAATGGGAAAGGGAAAGTTTATTGTCGAAATGGCAGAGAGGCATCCAGAGATTAATTATATTGGAATTGAAAAGTATGATAGTGTTTTAATGAGAGCCTTAGAAAAACAAGAGGAAAAACAACTACCAAACTTGATCTTAATGCGTCAAGATGCTGGTGAGATTGATGAAGTATTTGATCATGAAATTGATCGCATCTATTTGAATTTCTCCGATCCATGGCCGAAAAAAAGACATGCGAAGAGGAGATTATCAAGTCCTGATTTTTTGAAGGAATATGATTCTATTTTCCGTGAAAAGAAAGAGATTATTATGAAGACAGATAATCGTAAGTTATTTGAATATTCGATTTTGTCAATGACAGAATATGGGTATCATATTCGTGAGATTTCTTTGGATTTATATCAAGATCAAAAAGAAGAACACGTGCAGACAGAGTATGAAATCAAGTTTCATAATTTAGGTTATCCAATTTATTGGATGTGTGTAGATAAAGATTAGACATAAATTTTACATGTAAAGATATGTTAATATTAGGTGAAATCAAAAAATTTTGTTATAATGAGCTAAAGAGTGGTGAGGTATCTTGAAGAAAAAATGCTTGGTTGTGATGCTACTAAGTGTGATTCTATTTACCGGATGTACGGTTGTAAGAATTGATACAACCAACATTGATACGATTGTAGAAGTAGTATTATCAAAAGATAATCATTTATATAATCGTGTTGGAAAAGGGTATAAATATTATGTTCCTAGGGGAGTCACTTATATTGATACAACAGAGTTAAATGATAAGTTATATTCCAATGGGAACTATTATTATTTATATATTGATGCGGTGAGTTATTATCACAAAGTAGATATTTCTTATGAAGAAGATGATTCACTTTATTATTCAAAAGAAATTGATATTCAAGGAAAACAAGGATACCTAGAAATTCAAGAACAAGAAAATGGAATGTATGTAATTGAATTTGTTTATAACTATGCGAAAATAGAAGCCATGGTAAGTGAGGAAGATATCAATGAAGTGGTATTAAATGCAAGTTATATTTTATCCACTGTTCAGTTTAATAATGATGTGATTAAACTGATGTTAAATGAGACATATTTTACAAATAAGGAAGAGACGTATGATATTTTCGAAGATAAGGAAGATCGCACTTCTAGCTCTAATCTTGTAGAGTATGAGGATGAAACAGTTGAAGAAGAAAAAGGGGATTCTTAAGTAGATTTTAAGAGGTGAAATTATGGGCTTATTAGACAAAGTAAAAAATTTATTTACAGAAGAGGAAGAGGTATACGAAGAACCAATTAAAAAAGAAGTGATTAAGGTAGAAATACCTGCTCCTGAAACAAAGAAAGAAGAAAAGAAAGAGGAAGTTTCTAGAGAGGCTGTAAGACGTGAGGAAGTCTTAGAAAAAATAGAGGAGAAAGTAGAACCGAAGAAACCGGCACCTGTCTTTTTCGATGATAAAGATTTTGAAAGCATCGAAAGAAAGATGCCAAAACCAAAAGTAGAACCTAAGAAGAAAAAGGCAGAAGAACCAAAAAGAGTGGCTTATCAAATGAGTAAGCAAAGATTACAAGAGGAGAAGAAAAACTTTAAACCATCTCCAATTATCTCACCAGTCTATGGGGTATTAGATAAGAATTATCACAAAGATGATTTTATCCCAAAAAGAGAGTTTCATAGCGCAACGGGTGGAGAATTAACAATTGATGATGTGCGTAATAAAGCATATGGTTCTGTCGAAGAAGAGATGGAAGCAAACTTATTTGAACCACAAAAAGAAGAAGTAAAAACTTCTATGAATGGATTAGAAGATGATATCTTTAAAGAATTAGAATTAGATCTACCAGAAGAAGAGACAGTAGATACTGCTTTTGAAATTGAAGATGATGCATCATTCCAATTAGATGAACCAGAAAACGAAGAGAACACTTTAGAAACAGCTCTGGATGAAGATACTAAAAAAGTTCGTAAGAGAAGAAGTAAGAGTGAAGATGACGAAGACGATGAAGTATTAGAAGATAGTGATTTATTAAACTTAATTGATTCTATGTATGAAAAGAGGGACGAGAATGAATGATGTAAATATCTTTTTTCCAATTATGATTTATGTATTATCGTCAATTTTATTAATTGTATTAATCGCATTATCTTTAAAGTTAATTCATACACTTACTAAGGTAGACCGTGTGATTGATGATATTGAAAAGAAATCATCGAAATTAGATCGTTTATTTGACGTCATTGATACAACAGCCGATGCGGTAAATTCTGTTAGTAATTCGATTGTAGGTTGGATTACCAATCTCATTAATCGATTATTAAATAAATAGAAAGAGGGTAATAAAATGAGTAAGAAAAAAGGTAGTGGTCTTGGTAAATTCGCTTTAGGAGCACTTGTAGGTGCAGGAATTGGAATCTTATTTGCTCCAAAAAAGGGAAGTGAAACAAGACAAGATTTAAAAAGATTAATGGATGACATGATTGCTAAGATTAAGGATATTGACATCGATGAAGTTCGTGAAAACTTCGAAGTGAAATTATATCAATTAAAAGAAGACATTGATGATTTAGATAAAGAAAAAGTGATGAAGATTGCGAAAAAGAAAGCAGAACAAGTTCAAGAAGCAGCAACAGAACTTGTCAATTATGCGGTAGAAAAAGGAACACCAATGTTAGAAAAGACAGCAAATGCGATTCGTGAAAAAGCAATTAAAACGACAAAAGAAGTGTTAAAACGTTTAGAAAAGGAAGAAAATGCATAGTTCTTTCTTTTTTTCTTCTCTGATTTCGTTTATAATGAAAGTAGGTGATAAAAGTGGCAAATAAATATTCAGACTATCGTTTAAAAATATATGCAGATCAGTACAAGTTAAAGTTAAAACCAAATAGTCCCTTTATCGAGACAGAAAGACAGGGAACTGTATGTTTTACTTATATAGGAGATCAATCTAAAGATCATATTATGACACTTTCTAAAATTGATCGGATGACTTCTTCTTTTCAAAATGAAGAAGAGTTGTTAGATCATTTCTTTTATCGTAGATTAGATCGTTATCGTCCTACAGTTAAGATTTATAAGAAGAGAAAAGATTATCGCAAAGATGATTGGAAAGATATTACGTTAGAACCTTTTTATGCATGTGAAGAAGTGAGTCTTTTATTAGACTCTGTCAAAGAAGATGGGGTGTTGTTAAATACAAGAAAGAAGAGTTATCGTAAGTTAAAAGAACTTTATACATTGTTATTTCAACCATTAACTTCACAATCTTTTTCTTCTTATTTATTAAAGCATAGTGAAACAGTGCCAACTAAGTTTTTAAAGTTATATGTCTCTTACTGGAGAGAGAGCAAGTCTAGTACAATCCAAAAAGAGTTAGCAGATTATGAGAAGAATCAATTAAATCATTATTCTAAGTTTCGAGGAATTTTACTTACGTATCGACAATATCAGACTTGGTTAAAAGTGAAAAGTCAAAATCAAAAGAAGGTAATGGAACGACTTTCAGAACCGAGTTTTGAAGAATCTCTTTTGAAGGGAGAGGTTTATTTATCTGGTGTTCCAAAACAAATACGATTTGATTTTGAAAATGCTTGTCATGATTTAAGAATGTTACGAGAGAAAATAGATAGCTGGAAGAAGAAGAAAGCAAGTGTTTCCGTGATGGCGGAAATAGAACAGTTAGAAGCGTTATATCAAGAAAAGTTCCTTTCTATTCAGAGTCAATATGATCAGATTTTAGATGAATCTCAAATTGTAGATGATGAGATTGTCGGATTCAAAGAAGAGATGGAAGAAGGATCAATTTATTATGGAGGGAGTCATAAGTAAGATGGAATCAGTAGAGAATATGATGAAAGAATGGAAAGATTCTAAGCTTTATCACGTATCTTGGATGACAGAAGAAAAAGAAAAGAAGTTTCAAAAACATTTAGAACAATTACATTTATTAAAGGAGAAGAAGGAAGCATTAAAACAATCATTGAAACAGATTCAAGAAGACATTGAATCTGTTACAGAAGATTATGAAGAAGAATTGAAACGAATTCTCGAATTGCTTGCATCTAATATGGATGCGATGGGGGATATGAGTATTGAAAAAGCCAAAAAAGAAATTGAACAAGGTCACTTAGAAGAAGATAGCTTTGTATTAGATATTGATCGAGGAGATCCGATTTTTATTGACAAAGATTAGTTTAAAAGAAGCCTTTCAATCTTTTTTGACTTATATTGAATCAGAAAAGCAATATTCAGACTATACCGTTTTAAATTATCAGGAAGATTTAAAAGAATTTCAAAAGTTTCTAACCCAAGAGAGTATCACAGAATTAGAAGAAATAGAATTTTCTACCATCCGTAATTATCTTGTTTATTTATATCAAAAAAAATATGCGAAAAAAACAATTTCACGCTATATTAGTACATTACGCAGTTGTTTTAAATATTTAACAGCGGAAGGAATCATTTCTTTGAATCCAACGATACTTGTTTCCAATCCTAAATTAGATAAGACACTTCCTCATTATTTAAATGAACAGGAAATAGAGATGTTATTGGATGCGGAAAAAGAGTCCACTCCCTTAGGAATTCGTAATGAGACAATGATGGAGTTTTTATATTCCACTGGAGTGCGTGTCAGTGAATTGGTCTCTGTTACAATGGATGATTTACATCTAGGAGAAAGAAAATTAACGGTGTTAGGAAAAGGAAATAAAGAACGAGTTGTTTTATATGGAGGACGTTTAGAAGAATTATTAAATTTATATTTAAAAGAAGCAAGACCTCTTTTACTAAAAGGAAAACAATCTGATTATTTATTTTTAAACAAGGATGGGAGAAAATTGACAACTGGGGGAGTCCGTGATATTTTAAGACGCGAAGTCAAGAAAAGTGGACTGAAACAAAAAGTAACCCCCCATATGTTAAGACATACTTATGCGACTCATTTACTGAATGGGGGAGCGGATTTAAAAAGTGTTCAAGAATTATTAGGACACGAGAATTTATCAACAACTCAGATTTATACACATGTTTCAAATGAGAGATTACGTGCGGTGTATTTGAAGGCACACCCGAGATCGAAGGAGAGGTAGAATGGTTGAGGAGTTAACAAATTATATTGAAAAAGAGAACAAATGTCGATTTGGAATGTATCTAGGGCAAGATCATCAATCGATATTCGCATATCATGCCGATGAGGAATTTGAAACGGCTAGTTGTATCAAAGTATTTATTCTTGCTGCATTATATTATCAAGTATATCAAGGAAAATGTAATATAACAGATCTGATGGAATATCGAAAAGAGATGAGAACAACAGGATCTGGTGTAATAAAATCTATGGAACCGGGGTTATCAATGAGTCTTAAAAATTATGCGATTTTAATGATTATCGTAAGTGATAACACTGCTACCAATATGTTGATTGATCAAATAGGTGGTGTAGAAGAAGTAAATAGAATTATTTCACTTCTTGGTTTTGAACATACAAGATTATTAAATCGCATTGATTTTGAAAAATCACTCTGTGTCGGTGTAACAACACCACGCGAATATGCGAAGATGTTTTCTATGATTTATGATGAACAAGTGTGGAAAGATGATTTATCAAGAGAGATGTATTCCATTTTAAGAAGACAGCAAAACAATATGATATTTTGTAAACATTTACCTGATGAAGATGTATTAAACAAAGGAACAGAAGATAGTCCAATTATTTCCATTGCTTCAAAAAGTGGTTCTTTATCCCTTAGTATGTTAGATAAAGAAAATGTATGCAATGATGGAGGAATTGTCAATACAACGAAAGGAGCATATATCGCAACATTCTTCGCAGCAGGGTTTGAAGATCCTAATATTGAAGAAGACAATGAAGTCGTAGAATTTATGTCTCGTATTCATGAGAAAATTTATACTCATTTTATGAAATACGGTCATTTTCAGAAGGAGAAATAGAATGAGCAAGTTATATTTTCGCTATGGAGCAATGAATTGTGGGAAAACGACAGCGCTTTTACAAGTTGCTCATAATTATGAAGAAAGAGGACAAACTGTTGTTTTAATCAAACCGAAAATTGATAAGAAAGGAAAGCAATGTGTTGTTTCAAGATTGGGAGTAAAACGATCAGTTGATTTATTATTAGGTGAGAATGATCATCCTATTTATGAAATTAAGAAATGGATGAATCATGTTGATTGTATTTTAGTAGATGAAGCCCAATTTTTAAAGAGCTTTCAAGTGGATGAATTATATGTGATTGCTCGTTTATTTCATATCCCTGTAATTTGTTACGGACTACGTACCAGTTCTGAATTAGAACTGTTTGAAGGAAGTGCTAGATTACTTGCGATTGCCGACAAGTTAGAAGAACTCGTTACAATTTGTCGCTGTGGAAAAAGAGCAAACTTTAATGTCCGTTTTGATAAGCATGGAAAGATTATTTTTGGTAACGGAGAAACGGTTGCAATCGATGGAATTGATGCTTCTTATGAATCTTATTGTGGAACATGTCATATTGAAAAAGTAAGAGAATGGACAAAAGAAAAAATATTAGAAGCTTTAGAAAATAGACAAGAGGAAGGAAAGTCTTGAAAACTTCTTCTTTTTTTGTGATAAAGCTCTTTTTTTAGAATAAAGTGTGTTATAATTTAGGTGTATATCAATAAAGGAGGCAAAAGTGATATGACAAAATTTGTGTATTCCTTTTCTGAAGGAAACAAAGATATGCGTGATTTGTTAGGAGGTAAAGGAGCAAACCTTGCCGAAATGACAAACATTGGACTACCTGTTCCTCGTGGCTTTACAGTGACTACAGAAGCTTGTAACAAGTACTATGAGGACGGAGAAAAAATTAGTAGTGAAGTGGAAAAAGAGATTTTCTCAAAACTAGAAGAGTTAGAATCTATTACCGGAAAGAAGTTAGGGGATTTAAAAAATCCATTACTCGTTTCTGTTCGTAGTGGATCACGTGCCAGTATGCCAGGTATGATGGATACGGTATTAAATTTAGGATTAAATGACGAAGTTGCAAAAGGATTTGCAGAAGAAACGAATAATCCAAGATTTATTTATGATTCTTATCGTCGTTTCATTATGATGTTCGCAGATGTTGTAAAAGGATATTCAAAAAGTTCTTTTGATAAAGTACTAGATGAAATGAAAGAGAAGAAAGGTGTTTCTCAAGATACAGAATTAGATGCTGAGGATATGAAGAAACTTACGGAACAATTCAAAGATATTTATAAAAAATTATCTGGAAGTGAGTTCCCACAAGATCCAAAAGTTCAATTATTAGAAGCTGTAAAGGCAGTGTTCCGCTCTTGGAACAATGAAAGAGCAATTATCTATAGAAGAATGAATGATATTCCAAGTAGTTGGGGAACTGCTGTCAATGTACAAGAAATGGTTTATGGAAACCGTGGAGATGACTGTGGTACAGGCGTTGCCTTTACACGTAATCCAGCAACAGGAGAAAAGAAATTATTTGGAGAGTATTTAATCAATGCTCAAGGAGAAGATGTTGTTGCAGGAATTCGTACACCACAACCAATTGATACATTAAAAGAAGTAATGCCAGAAGTATATGAAGAGTTTGATCGTATTGCTCATATCTTAGAAAATCACTATAAAGATATGCAAGATATGGAATTTACAATTGAAAACGGAAAACTATTCATGTTACAAACACGTAACGGAAAAAGAACTGCGCAAGCTGCTTTAAAAGTTGCGGTTGATATGGTAGAAGAAGGAATGCTTACCAAAGAAGAAGCAATTTTAAAAGTAGAGCCAAAACAATTAGATCAATTATTACATCCTATGTTTGATGCTGAGTCATTAAAGAAAGGAAAAGTAATCGCAAATGGTCTTGCTGCATCTCCAGGAGCTGCTTGTGGAAAAATCTATTTCAGTGCTGAAGATGTTACAGCTCATAAGAATAACGGAGAAAAATGTGTATTAGTTCGTCTTGAAACATCTCCAGAAGATATTCAAGGAATGAATGATGCAGAAGGTGTTCTTACAATCCGTGGTGGTATGACATCTCATGCTGCAGTTGTTGCTCGTGGAATGGGTAGATGCTGTGTTTGTGGATGTGGAGAACTAACCATTGATGAAGAGAAAAAGACCATTACAACAAAAGATGGAACAGTTTATAAAGAAGGAGATTATATTTCACTAGATGGTTCAATAGGAACTGTTTATGGTGGTGAAATTAAAACAAAAGCACCAGAAATTAGTGGAAACTTTGAAACATTTATGAACTGGGCAGACAGCATTCGTACACTAGGAGTACGTGCAAATGCTGATACACCAAAAGATGCAAGTCAAGCTTTAGCATTTGGTGCAGAAGGAATTGGTCTTGTTAGAACAGAGCATATGTTCTTTGAAGAATCTAGAATTTTTGCAGTAAGACAAATGATCACTGCAGAGACGAAAGAACAAAGAGAAGAAGCACTTGCTAAGATCTTACCAATGCAACAAGATGACTTTGAAAAGATCTTTGAAGTTATGGAAGGCCGTCCAGTGACTATTCGTTATTTAGACCCACCACTTCATGAATTTTTGCCTCATACAGATGAAGAAATCAAACCTCTTGCTAAGAGTTTAGGAATGACATTTGAAGCACTAAAAGCAAGAGTAGAATCATTAAAAGAATTTAATCCAATGATGGGTCATAGAGGATGTAGACTTGCAGTCACTTATCCTGAAATTGCAGAAATGCAAACAAGAGCAGTTATTCAAGCTGCAATCAACGTCAATAAAAAAGGAATGAATGTTGTTCCAGAAATTATGATCCCATTAGTTGGAGATGAAAAAGAATTAAAATACGTAAAAAATATTGTTACTAGAGTAGCAGATGAAATTATCGCAAATGAAAAAGTAGAATTACCATATCATGTGGGAACTATGATCGAAATTCCAAGAGCTGCATTAACCGCAGATCAAATTGCAAAAGAAGCAGAGTTCTTCAGCTTTGGAACAAATGACTTAACACAAATGACATTTGGATTCTCACGTGATGATGCTGGTAAATTCTTAAATGATTACTATGAAAAAGGAATCTTTGAAAACGATCCATTTGCAAAATTAGATCAAACTGGTGTTGGTCAATTAGTAAAAATGGCTGCAGAAAAAGGTAGAAGTACTCGACCAAATATCAAACTCGGTATTTGTGGAGAACATGGTGGAGAACCATCTAGTGTAGAATTCTGCCATAGAATTGGACTTACTTATGTTTCTTGTAGCCCATATCGTGTTCCTCTTGCAAGACTTGCTGCTGCGCAAGCTGCTGTGAAATATGGATCACAAAAGTAAATATCATGATTTTATAAAAGGTGTATACAATCATTGATGTTTTCAGAAAATTTATATATAGTAGTTAGAAAACTTTATCGGAATGGTAGAGTTTTCTTTTTGCCTTGCAATATAAGATTCCATATTTTTTTATTGTCCTTTGGTTGCGGATCAAACTTTTGGGTGTTATAATAAATAGAGAAAGAAATAAGGGGTGGAAATGTGAGAATATTATGTATTGGACATGTTGCTTTTGATACGACTGTTTTAACAGATTCTTATCCTGTGGAAAATACAAAAAATGTTGTTCCAAAGAAGGTAGAATGTGGAGGTGGACCTTCCTCGAATGCTGCTTATCTTTTAGGATGTTGGGGTTGTGATGTTGAATTTATTGGTGTTGTTGGAAATGATTATCAAGGACAGAAAGTCAAAGAAGAATTTGATCAAGTTCATGTTGATACAAGCCATTTAAAATTGAAAGATGATTATTCAACTTCAACAAGTTTTATTATTGCGAATACAACAATTGGATCTAGAACGATTTTAACTTACCATTCAAAATCAGTTACATATGGAGAATTAGGTGAAATCAAAAAGCCAGATCTTATTTTATTGGATGGTAGAGAATATGAACTTTCTAAAAAAGTATTGGAAGCGTATCCAGATGCGATTTCAGTCATTGATGCCAGTCATACAACAGAAGAAACAATTGCGTTATCAAAAATGGTTGATTATATCGTTTGCTCTCATGAGTTTGCAGAAGGTATGACAAATGTTTCTTTGAAAAGAAAAGATAAAGATACTTTAAAACAGTGTTATCAAAAGATGGAAGAGATATTCCATAATCATATTGTCATTACATTAGAAGCGACGGGATCTTTGTATAAAGAGGAAGATCAGTTAAAAATTATGCCAACAATTAAAGTTAAAGCAATTGATTCTACTGGAGCAGGTGATTTATATCACGGTGGTTTTGTATATGGATTAAGTCAAAAATTACCACTGGAGAAAGTAGTGCGTATTGCGACAGTTGCAGGTGGACTTGCAGTTACGAAAGTTGGAGGAAGATATTCTGTTGCTTCGAAAGAAGAAATGAGGAATTATATTGCCGACTTTAAATGATGTGATTTTTATTGATTCTTATCCCAAATTAGATTTACATGGTTTTGATAGAGAGAGTGCTAGAGTAGCAATAACTGATTTTATTCGTGATCAAGTAAAGTTAAAACAATCGATTGTAACAATTGTTCATGGCCGTGGAACAGGAGTATTAAAAGAAACTTGTCACCAAGTTTTAAAAAGAAACAAAAATGTATTAGATTTTAAGACGTTCTATAATAATCCAGGTTGTACAATTGTTCTTCTTTACGTTGACGAGTAAGATTGTTACATGTTACAATAAAAGCAGTAATGAGGAGTTTGAACAATTTGACTTTTTATACGTTTTATGTTACTATAGCAACCAATTAAAGGGGGAGTAAGTATGTATAATGAACGAAGAGATAGTTTTTCACTAAAAGATGCGATTCTACAAATTTTGTTTGTAGTTTTATTTGTATTCTTAATGTTATGGTTATTTCCATCAAAACAATATATTGATGATGCAGTAGAACCATTTTATGATCGTATTTTTATGGAAAATATTTTAATTATGAAAGATGCAGCAAAGGGTTACTATACAAATGAACGTTTGCCACAAACAGTTGGAGATAAAGCATCAATGACTTTAGGAAAGATGATTGATGAAAAATTAGTATTGCCATTAAAAGATAGTAATGGGGAATTATGTGATGAAGATGATTCTTACGTAGAAGTTACAAAAAAAGATAATG
>CALVJU010000027.1 GCA_944332375.1 uncultured Bacilli bacterium | reverse complement strand
GGTGCTTTATGTGGAATGTGCCCTTGTTTAATTGCACCAGCTAAACCAATTTTAGTTCTTTCACTTGTTCTTTCAATTTCATTTTGAGATACACTCATCATAATACGAGATACCATTCTACCATTTGAAGTAGTTGTATTAATATCATCATTTACTAAATCTAAATAAGCATTATTTTCTTCTAGAAAAGTTATAATGTTTTCCCAATCAAAGATACTTCTTGTGATTCTATCTTGTTTTAGTGCTAACATTGTATTTATTTTCTTATTTTTAATATCTTCTTTTAATCTTTCAAATTCAGGCCTGTAATTTCCTTTTTTAGCACTAATTCCCTCATCAGTATAATAATCTCCAATTTCATAACCTTTGGCTTTACAATAGTCTTCTAATCGTGTTTTTTGTTCTGGTAAACTAAATCCTTCACGAGCTTGATCTTCGGTACTAACTCGCATATAAAGACCAGCTACTTTTTTAACCTCCTTATCAGATAATTCCATAAACTCAACTCCTTTTACAAAAAAAGAGGAGTCAAAAGTATCTAGTAAAGTCTAAATACTACCGACTCCTCAAAATAATTGATATTAAAAATATTTGTTTTTTTGTTTTTGTGTTTATATTTCATAGATGTACCTCCATTTCTAGAGCATACCTTTTTCATTGGTTATATATAATATCACTTTTGAAAATAATGTCAATAGTTATAGATTTTTATGTTATAGATTTTTAATAAACTCTTGTAAATCACTAATCTTAATGTGTTTTTGTAAATTTTCTATAAATATATCTTTTCCATGATTAAATGCTATAAAAGTAGTATCTTTAATAATTATCTTATTTGGTTCAATATAATTTATATTAGTTTTTTCAATTCTACGAATTGACCCATTAATAATAGTTGGTTTAATATTACAAAAATCACATATAAATTCAATTCTTGTTTTAAGTTCTTCATCAATTGGAACTTCGCTTGTAATAATATTTAACATAAATAAATTCCTCTCTTATTTTTCATCTTTATCCCATTCAGTATATGGAATAGGAGCAGCAATTAATTTCTTAGATTCTGAATCATACTTAATATACTTATTGATTCTTAATTCAAGTAAAGCATCTTTTATCGTTTCTTTATCATCAGTACAATACTTTTGAATATCAAGTCCAATAATCTCATCATTAAATAGAACAATACTCAAGAAACCTTTAGCATTTAAAGACAAGTTTCTATCTGTTAAATATTTCATCATTGTCTTATAAACATTAAATTGTCTCATTATTTTCACCATCCTTTCTTTTTTTTGGATGGATGATTTATTTGTACTTCCAAGCTCACACGTGGAGTTCGAGACACAAAAAAATCTATCTTTCGATAGATTTATATATCAAACTCGGTATTGTTCCGAGCAGATTCCTCAATGGAGCGGATGATGAGAATCGAACTCACGTAGTCAGCTTGGAAGGCTGAAGTTCTACCATTAAACTACATCCGCAAATCAGTAGGCACTTTTAATTATACGTGATTTTTAGAAAAAGTCAAGTACTTTTTACATAAAAATGGTAGAAATTCAGCCTTTCCCTTCCCTTTTTATGAAAAATCTCTTACCTTTTAAAAAAACAGTACAATATGCCAAATCTAGAAATGCCGGCAAAGCTTATATCACTGAATTAACACATAACTCTTATATTCCTAAGAGAATAAGCGATATAAGACTGATATGCCGGTTTCTCGATGTTTCCATCATACCATGATACTGAACTCATGTCAATTCATTTTCCGAAATTTTTAGAAGGAAATTTACTTTCAAATATGATGTATGGTTTCATCTTTTGATAATAAGACTCTTCTTGGCTGTGATATTTCTTGTATAAAGCATTGGCTACTATATCTGCCCACTGAATCAAATAACAACTTTCTGACTCATAATATTGAATATCAAACTCAATTCGTTTTACTTTTGACTTGACTTCTAATTGTTCTAATACCAGTTTATTATATAAATATGGTTTTAATGACAAACGATTTCCAATTTTTACAGAACGATTATCTAAATATAAATGAATTTTCCTTAGCTCTTTTTTTTCTTCTAACATTTTTCTAACCAATAATTGAATTAAATAGTTATAACAAGCATTTTTATCATCTGCCTTTTCTAATAACATCGTTGTCTGTTTCAAATCAAGAACTATATATCGTACTTTCACGCCTCGATAAAAGATTTGTTCTAGCAATTCATTTCTTTTTTCTCTACTAAGACGTGATCCTTTGATTTCTCTTGTTTTGGGGATATGATTCTTTTCTTTAAACCGACAAATAACGCGTCCTGCTCTTCTTCCTATGGATTTATCTTCCTCTGCCTCAATCTCTAATGCGCATATCAAAAAATATCTTCCCATTCCTGGTCCTAAATTCCCTGACTCATCAATATATAAATACATTTCCTTCAAACCTGACACCTCTATTTCTGCATGCTTCTAACGTAATCTACTGTATCCTCATAAATGTCGTACCATTTAATTTGTACGCAAAAGCGCTTTTTTTCATAAAGAGGATTATAGTTAAGATTTCTTGTCATCGGCTGACAACAAAGTGGTCCAAAATGAATCCCTGTGAACTCAACATTTCTTTTGGCTTCAATAATTTGAATGACCTCTTCTCTGGTAAGAAAGATAAAGTCATTCACAACGCCATATATTAATCCATCAATACATTCGTCAGAATTTCTTCCCAACAAGACAAAACGTTCTATCGCTTTTCTTAAAATATAAGGATGATTTAAGTTACGATTTAACTCATTGATTTCTTCTTGATGAGCTTCTTTATATTCTTTTGCAGACATGCGATAAGTACCTTTTCCATTGGTAGTACCATCTGCATAATGGTATTTTAAATAAGTCATTACATTTTCACGATCAATTTTCATTTCAAACAAGAAATGGATAAAGGTTGAAATTCCTTCGACATGCATAGAATTATTAATTCCTTTTTTAATACTAATCTTCTTTTTTTCTTTTCCTATTTGAATTACAATGTCATACTTTTTCTTTGTCTTGTCTACAACGGCTTTTACTTTTCTCCATTTTGATACATCTCCATACAGTTTTCTCAACATATCCTGATATACGGGCTCTAAATCTTTGACACGTTTTCCATGAAGATAGTTCACAAATTGAGCTTCGTTTTGAAAACCGTCAATCTTATAATTAACGATATTTATCACCTCCTCTATTAATATCTTTCTGGAATTTTATTGTAGATTCCTGCATGATACGAAAAAAAAGTTGCATTTTCCGCATCTTTTGTCTAATTGATTTGTTGTAAGAGCCATTCATCTACGTTTGGAATCCAATTACCAGTACAATGATTGCGATAACTCCCCATATCAGTTTTTTCTTCATATTTTTTCCTCTCTTTCTTTCTTCTTGACAAACCTCGCTATGTTTTGTACAATTTAACCATGCAATTTGAGAGTTACACACGACCAATAGTTTTTCTTTATTTTTTTAATGGGAGGCAAAAAGATGTTATATACGATGAAACAAGCTTGTGAGAAAACAGGATTCACCTATGATACACTGAAATTTTATTGTAATGAAGGACTAATTCCCAATGTCAAACGTGATAAAAATAATTATCGTGTTTTTAATGATAAAGATATCGAATGGATTAAAAGTTTATCTTGTTTAAAAAGTTGTGATATGAGTATTATCGAGATGAAAGAATATTTGGATCTTTGTCTGCTTGGAGAAAAGACCATTCCTGAGAGGAAAAAAATATTGGATAATAAACTCAAAGAATTAGAACATAAAATTAATAAAATTCAAGATAGTATCAATTATATTCATTGGAAACAAGGATTTTATGATGATGTGTTAAGTGGAAAAACAAAATACTATAGCAATTTAGTGCAAACAGAAAATGATG
>CALVJU010000026.1 GCA_944332375.1 uncultured Bacilli bacterium | reverse complement strand
GCTAGAGGAATATAGACATATTTTGGGTATAAATAATTGGCTAAGATTTTCTTGGATTGATTTTTTAAATCGCTCAACATACTTCCCATTTTATCACCATCCCATTAGTTTCATTATACATGTTTTTTCTATAAAAAAAAAGAGGTTTCCATTGTTTTCCTCTATCGTTTTATGGTGTGAGCCATAGTGTGAATTGTTTTTATAATTGCTTTTTGATTGTCTTCTAAAATATGGTCATAAACAGAGTGGATACAAGAGATAAATTGAGAAAGGGGTGTAGAACGAATATCACCTAGTTCAATTAGAATGGTGCCTGGTAATTTTGTTTTTAAGATATAATCCATAGTAGTTGGCCTACTTTGGACAAGAACATCATACTTTGTCATTTCCTGATAAGCAAGGGCAATCTTGCGATTATATTCTGCTTCTTCTTTAGAAATACCATACTTCTCATCCAAATAGACAATTTGATTCCCACATGCGTGATAAATCAAAGAGCCTACTACCTTTTCTGTTTGTATTAAAGAGTGATAAAAATTGAGTAATGCTTGATTTTCTGGTTCTAGTGAGAACGCATCTCCACGAAATGGACATCCTACTGGTCCAGGAGTCGTTTTAGAGATCTGATTCAATCGTAACTCGTGATAAACTGGGATCTTTTTCAACACTTCTTCTTCATAACGAGGATGTTCTATATTCGCATTCAAGTCTACCCCTACTCCATTACTTGACCAAGTAATCATAACTCCTTCAGGAAGAGAAGTAATCAGTTTTTGAACAGACTTCCTTAATTCTTTATGCTTTGGATCAATGCAATTCGCATCCGCGTAACGAAACATCTGCATTTGTAATTTATTTCCGTGATCATCTTTTTTTAGTGCATATTCATCTTCTAATCTCGAATTCATATAGTATTGAAGACAAGTGAGTTCTTCGTAAAAAGGAGTACAAGTACGAGGAATAACAGTTCTTAAAGCACTCGTTAAAATAATTGTCCCTTCAGGATTTAAAATAGGAATAAAATGGAGTGTAAAAAGATTGGGATCAACGAGATTGGGATTTTGATCTAGTTCTTCCATGAAGTGAATTAAAAAACAATTGGTAATCAATTCAACAGAGTGTGTTCCGGCTGTTAAAATGACATGATTCTCCCCTGTCCCATAAGTAAAATGACGAATGGGATAATGAAAAGTCGTATAACCAATGGGAGCTTGTTCCGTAAATGTTTGTAATTGATCTAAATGTTCATTCATCTCATCATAATCTAATGTCCTTAAAGATTCATAATTTCCGATTATATTTTTTTCTTTCATATCGTTTATCACCTTCTATTATAGTATACCACATCTTTTTTAAAGCAAGCAAAAAGGAAGAGATCCATTTAGGCAACCCTTCCTTTTTTATTGAATCATGAAACTGACTCCTTTCTTTTCATTTCTTACAGTCACTTCATAACCACAGAAAGCAAGTGTTTCACGTACGATAGAAAGTCCTAGTCCAAACTGACCGTTAATTCCTTTTTTATAAGGTGAGAAAATATTTTCTAGTTCTTTTTCATCTAATTTTGGACCATCATTATAAAACGTAATTTTACTTCCTTTTATCGTAACTTTAATTTCTTTTTCCGCATATCTTACGAAATTACTTAAGATATTATCTACCACTGCTTCCCACATATCATAGGTCCCTTTCATAATGGTTTCTGTTTTCGGAGTATAAACAGTCCATTTGACATCAGGCCTAATATTTTTCATCTTTTCTACCGAGTTTTCAATTACTTTTCTTACATCGACATCTTTTACGTTTAAGTCTTTTCTTTCTTTAAAATAATTTAGTTTATTTAAATATAGTAAGGAGTGTACTTTTAATTCTAATTTTGTTACTTGTTCTTCAATGACTTTTAAACCTTGAGGAACAGTTTGTATCCCGTCTTTAATCGCTTCTATATATGATTTTATGACAGTGAGAGGAGTTTTAAAATCATGCGATATGTTTTGATACATTTGATTTTTATAATTTTCTTGTTTTTTCAGACTATCACGCATTTTGTCGATTGCAACAGACAGTGCTTTTAATTCATCATCTTCATCATATGTATAGGTGTCATCATAATCATCATTCGATAAATTATCAACCTTCTGTTTTAGATGTTCAATTTTTTTCACTAATTTTCTAGACCATAGGAGTAATAATCCAGATATAATTAGTAACGTGATTAATAAAATAGGAAATATAGTATATAGTATATCTTTTCTCATTTCTGTGATATAAGTATCATCAGTCAAAGATATTTTGGTTACAAACTTATTATAAGAGGTATTGTAATAATAAGTCTTACCACGGTATTGAAACTTACCGTAATCCTGTACAATTTCATCTAAAATATCTTCCGGTTCTGCGTTGATCACTTTGGAGAAGTTATCGGAGTAAACAACTTCTTTTTGGTCTGTAATGTAGAGGTATGCGACATCACTACCAATTTCATTGTCTCCAATCTCATAATCTATGAGTTCTAGTGGCTGTTTTAAGTATTGATAGATATTATTCTCATAAATAGGCATCAATACTCTTGGGAGGAGTATACCAAGGGCAATGAAGATAATCCCACAAATAAGAATTCCAATCGATATCAATTGACGATTTAAGTCATAACTTAACTTCTTTTTCATGAGAAACGATAGCCGTATCCGTATAATGTATTAATATGAATGTTTGGCATCTTCTTACGAAGTCTTCTTACTAAATCGTCTACCACACGATCACTACCGAAATAATCTGGTCCCCATACAGTTTCTAAGATATCTTCTCTGGAAAATGACTTGTTGCGATTTTGTAAAAACATCATTAATAAGTCGAATTCTAATGTTGTTAGAGATAACTCTTTCTCACCATCAGAAACTGTTCTCTTATCTAAATCAATGATGTAATTCTCATACGTTACTTTCTCTGTCGATTTTAAATAAACACGTTTCATGATGTTGTTGACACGTAACACAAGTTCCTTAGGGGAATAAGGCTTTGTTACATAATCATCACTTCCTAACTCCAGTCCAATAATCTTATCCAGGTCTTGATCTCTTGCGGATGTAAAAATCACTGGAACGGTCGTGTCTGTTTCTCTAATCTTTTTGATAATATCATAACCGCTGACAGAATCACCTAACATAATATCTAAGATCCATAAGTGAACCGTATTTCCTACATAGGCAAGCGCGCTTTGTCCATCATAGAAGTTTAGTACTTCATAACCTTCGCGTTCTAAATAGGTTTTCATTAAATCATTCAGGTCTTTCTCGTCTTCTACAAAGCAAATCTTATACATAATAACACCTCAACAATAGTATTATATCAAATCTTCATTTCTTTTTCTACATTACCACTGTCCTTTCACTTTATTTTAGGAGTATTTTTTTCTATCTATTATTATCATTTTGTAAGTTCTAATTTGTTTTTTTCAATTTTCTTATTCTTATCACCTCCTTCTCTTTCATTGTAAAAAAAAAATATGGTTAAATTACCATAACTTTATGGGAAATTGTGGTAAAAGTTTTACCACATAGAAAAAAGGGGATACTCCCCTATTTATCAACACAAGTTCCTTCTCCTGGCTTAGAACCTTCTACATATACTTTATCTACTAAATTACAACTTGATTTGGTCATAGAATCTTGTAAGTAGCCACCTAATACTCTTACAATCCCTACTACAATAACACTAATAACGGCAATAATTAAAAGATATTCGACTAATGCTTGTCCCTTTTTATTTAATCTATTCATGTGACCCTCCCAATACTATTCTCTATATTACTAGTTTATAACGAAATCAAAGGTTTGTCAATTCACTTTTTGTATGTTATGATAAATTTGGTGGTAAAAATGAAAATATTAAGTAAAGAAAAAAAGCTCACAGTAAAAGTCTGTATGAGCTTTCAAGATCGCTTCTTTGGATTTATGAGAAAGAAAAAACAAGACTATGGACTCTTCTTTCCAAAATGTCACAGCATTCACACTTGTTTCATGAAATTTCCAGTTGATGTATATATCGTCGATTATAATAACATCATTCTCTATTGTAAGAAACAAGTAAAACCATGGCGTATTGTCTTCTATAAAAAAGGATATGGGACCTATGAGTTCCCAGTTGGTCTTACCGATTTTCAAGTTGGAGAAAGAATCAAACAGACAAACTAACTAGTCTGTTTTTTTGTGTTTCTTTTCTCCTCAGAATGGATCCATAGTCATTTGTTTTGTTCTAATTTCTAGACAACCAGAAGTACGATAGACAGCTAAACCGTAATCTTTGCAAAGACTTTAGCAATGTCATCATGGATCACAAGTGTTGCTTTCTCATCGAGAGAAGTCGTATCTTTGTTCACCACAACCAAATTCTTTCCATGGAAAAAATCAACAAGATGACTCGCCGGATAAACCGCTAAAGAAGTCCCTCCTACAATCAATGTATCACACTTGGTAATCGCATCAATCGCTTCTTCATACACCCCATCTGGTAGAGGTTCCTCATAAAGAACAACATCTGGTTTGATCACTCCCCTACAAGAACAAATGTGACACTTTTCTATTTCTTCCAACGAATACTTCCTATGACACTTCATACAAGTATTCTTTAAAACCGTACCATGCAACTCCAAAACATGCTTACTTCCAGCCATTTGATGTAAACCATCAATATTTTGGGTTACAATCCTCTTTAACTTCCCACAATTTTCTAACTCTACTAATTTCTTATGACAGGCATTTGGCTTTGCTTCTTTATGAATCATCTCCTGAAAATAAAATTGAAAAAATTCTTCTGTATGATGCATAAAATAAGTATGAGATAACATCACTTCTGCTCGGTATGGATACTTATGATAAAGACCCGTACTACTACGAAAATCAGGAATTCCACTAGCAGTCGATACTCCTGCTCCTCCAAAAAAGACAATATTCTCACTTTCCTCAATGATCTCTTGTAACGTTTTCATACACTCATCCTCTCTTTATAGAAAAAGAGTATTACTCTTCATACTCTACTTCTAAATCTAATATACGAACATAGTCCCCTGTCTTCGCTCCACGCTTTCTTAACTCTTCTTCAATTCCTAATAATCTTAACTTACGAGATAAACGTAAGAAAGCTTCTTCTGTTGTAAAATTCATCTTACGGACAAACTGTTCAATTTCTTTTCCTCGAATCACCCAAGTATCATTCTCTTTGGTAATGGTAAATGGTTCTTCTTTGACATAACGATAAACAACATGTTTCTTTTCTTTTTGTTGTTCTGTTAATGGTTGTTTTTGAATATGATCTAACATATCAGCAAGAGCTTCCACAACTTGATCTAACCCCTGATTGGTTGCTGCACTGACTTCATAGATTGGTAAATCTACTTTCTGTTTAAATTGTTCTAATCTTTCTTTCGAACCTTCTAAATCCATTTTATTTGCGATAATAATCTGTGGTTTTTCTAATAAACTCTCTTTAAAATTCTTTAACTCTTCTTGAATGGTTTGATAATCTTCATAGGGATCACGCATCTCATAACCACCCATATCAATGACATGAGCAATGACTCTTGTTCTTTCAATATGTTTTAAGAAACGATCTCCAAGACCCTCTCCTAGAGAAGCTCCTTTAATTAACCCTGGTAAATCAGCAACAACAAAAGAACGATGACGAGAGGCACGAACCACCCCTAAATTCGGTTTTAGTGTTGTAAAATGGTATTCCGCGATCTTTGGCTTTGCAGCACTAATCATAGAAATAATGGTTGATTTCCCAACACTTGGAAGTCCTACTAATCCAACATCGGCAAGTAATTTCAATTCTACTTTGACTTTTCTCTGTTCTCCTGGTTCTCCATTCTCACAAATACTAGGAGCAGGATTAGAATGTGTCGCAAGTGCCATATTTCCACGACCACCACGACCTCCTTTGGCTATCACTTTCTGTTCTTTATTTTGGGTTAAGTCAGCAAGCACTTCTCCTGTTTCTAAATCAGTAACAACAGTTCCTACAGGAACTCTCACAATTACCGCATCTCGACTCTTGCCATGCATGCCCTTTCCCATTCCGTTCTCTCCACGAGGACCTTTAATCTGTTTTTGATATCTTAAATCTAGTAAAGTATTTAATCCTTCATCTGCTTCAAAAACAATATCAGCACCATGGCCACCATTTCCTCCAAAGGGACCACCCATCTCGACATATTTCTCACGACGCATCGCCATACAGCCATCTCCACCAGAGCCTGCGAATACTTCTACAATCGCTTCATCAACAAACATAAAAGCCCTCCTTTTCTTGTCTTTATTATACACGAAAAGAGAAAAATTGCCTAGTACCTGTCTTACAGAAAAGAAGAGAAAAACAGACTCTGTTGCCTGTCTTATGGGTTGTTATATTGCTCCAATTTCAAATAGTCACATATCGACAGACAATCTATCCTATCTCACCCAATAGATGTATTAAGTGTAACACCCGGTCAATACTTTCAAATTTGACAAAAAAAAGATGGGTGATATAATAGTCCAGGATGCATAACGAGGAGGAGTTTTTTATGCACAAAATAACACATATCGTTGATGAACAAGAATTACCAGAGTCTTGGATTCTTCTTTCTCAAGGAAAACCTGTTCATTATTCTGCTAAGCAAAAGATTCTATCTATGAACAAAGAAAAACTACTACAAGCTTGGCTATGGGAAGTAAAAAGAGAAATTCAGGTTTTAAACTTACAAAAAGAAGAAATGATGGGAAAGCATTTGCTCTCTTTCTTCCGTTTTGATTTGATCCGATTAGAAGCAGAAATGAATTATCTGGCACAACAAGGATTGGTCATGGAAGCATTGTTAAAGGAGTGTAAAAAAGAGCTAGAAAGACTTTCCGACATTATGATTACACCTGTTTGGAAAGAAGAATTAGAAGATCAAGAAACTTTAGAGAAAACAAAGGCTCTATTGGAAAGTCAAATTCATCTTGAGAAATACTTAAAAGATCAGGAAAATACAAAGAATTATGAACAGTGTTACCAAGATTGGAAGAAAACTTATCACTTATCTTCCCATCGTGTAAAACAGTTTATTCAAGAAACTATTTTTGGGCCTGATTACATTCTAAAACCGAAAATGAAAAAATTGTAAAAATAACAATGCGAAAAACATTGTTATTTTTTAGATTCGATATAAATTCTAGGTACTCTTTTAGAAATACTAGTGAGTACTTCATGAGGAACGGTATGAAGCATATGGGCAATTTCCAAGATATGTTCTTTATCTTTGATGACTTGGACAAGATCATGTACTTGAACAGATTCATCTACACGGACAAACAACATATCCATACAGATATTACCGACAATTGGATATGGACGGCCATGGATATAGACAGATCTACCACGATTGGCTCGTATGACTCCATCTGCATAGCCAATGGCGACAACGGCAATCAATTCTCCCTCTTCTTTTGCTTCGTAAATCCCATCATATCCAACCGTTTCATGGAGATGTAATTGTTGAATTTGTAATACTTCACTTTCTACTGTAAAGGTAGATTCTAACTGTAATTGATCACTTGTCGTAAATCCATACATCATAATTCCAAAGCGACACCCGTTGACAAAAGGAAGTTTTGGATATCGTTCTGTTGCTTCACTTGCTGTTACATGAACAATGGGGATATCGGAAAGAGGTAACATGGAAGTAGATTCTTCAAAACAAGTGAATTGTTTTTTTGTTCTCTCTTCATTCATCGCATCGTAAATATGGGTATAAATGCCCTCTATTTCGATTGTTTTTGATTTCTTTAGGATTTGATAGACTGCTTGTAAATCTTCCTTGGAAGAGAATCCTAAACGATTCATACCTGTATTGACTTTAAGATGTACCTTTCCCTTGTATGGACAATGAGAAATCTCATCTGCTTCTTCTAAAGAACAAATGGTTAGTGTAATATGATTAGAAAAAGCAACTTCGATATCGGAAACAGCAATTGGTTCTAAACATAAAATAGGAATAGAAGGAAACTGTTTTCTAACTGCCATTGCTTCATCTAAAGAAGAGACAGCAAGATAATTACAACCAGCTTCAATCATTTTTTGAATAGGTTTTTCTCCATAATGACCATAACAATCAGCTTTTACTACCGCAAAATAATATTGATAATCAGGAAATGTTTGAATCATTGTTTCTACATTTCTTTTAATATGATCTAAATAAACTTTTACATACGTATTTCGATACATGATGATCTTCACCCTACTTCATTATATCATCTCTACCGAAAAAAAGAACAGATTTCTCTGGTTCTTAGTATCTACTCCTTTATTTTGTTTTCTTTTCCATTGGAGTGGTAAGAAAAGAACAAAACGTATCAATAGGAATCTGTTCCTGATCCAGTGTGAAAATAGAAAGAGAGTCCATTCTTTGAAAATCGGATACATAATGAGATAACACTTCTCTTTGCTTCAAAGAAAGAGATTCTAATGTTCCTGGTAAATAGAAATTTCCCTGAGAGATTTCAATTAAGGAAGGATCTAATTGATAATCACCAAAGTGAATAATGGAATAGTTTTTGAAAACAACATTTCCTTGATCTTGTAAAAATGCGATATATTTTTCTGAGTCTGTTTCAAAAAGAGGAATCAATTCCTCACTTTCCTCAGGATATAATTCTTGTAGTATTTCTGCGAGTCCATCACAGTGAAATTCTTTTTTTAAGAATAGACAGTTTCCTTCTTTGGTCAATACAAAACCGCGTTCTGGGATTTGAACAGGATCATACGATTCTCTCTTTGTTTCTTTTAATAAAGCATCTCTTAATTTTTTTAGTATCTCTTTCATAGGAATCCTCCCTATTTGTTCTTATACTTAATATAACACGTTTCTCATATACTGTAAACGGATAGGTCAAAAAAAGAATAGTAAAGACTATTCTTGAGATCACTTGGTAACCCGTATGGGTTTCGAACCCATGAATACCACCTTGAGAGGGTGGCGTGTTCAACCACTTCACCAACGGGTCATCTGAAAACAACATCATCATTTTACCATATTTTTCTGGTTTTCACAAGAAAAAATGAGTCGTTTTCAAAAAAAGAATGAGAAAATTGTAACTATTCAGACTGTGAAAAAAATAAAGTGTAAAAAGTAGTGTCAATGATGCTGCTTTTTTCGGTTATATATGAGAAAATAATAGTAGTTAAGGATAGTGGTATAAATGATGAAAGTGACA
>CALVJU010000025.1 GCA_944332375.1 uncultured Bacilli bacterium | reverse complement strand
TGAGAATAAAAGAAGTGATTCAATATTTTAAAGATTTTTATGATGATTTCCGTGAAGAAGTCGCTTACGAATTATTAAAAAAATTAGGTATCAACCCCAATGATCAATTAAAAACTTTATCGAAAGGTATGAAAGAAAAAGTACAATTGATCTTAGTAATGAGTCGTAAAGCACAATTATATATTTTAGATGAACCGATTGGTGGAGTGGATCCGGCAGCACGAGATTATATCTTGGATACAATTTTAAAGAATTTTAATGAAGATGCATCGATCCTGATTTCTACCCATTTGATTTCTGATATTGAAAAAATATTAGATGAAGTGATTTTTATTAAAGATGGAAAGATTGTATTACACGAATCTTGTGATCAATTAAGAGATGAGAGTGGAAAAAGTATTGATGGATATTTTAGGGAGGAATTCAAATGTTAGGTAAGGTATTAAAATATGATTTAAAGCGTCTAGGACAGTCATTAACACCACTCTATATTATTACACTAATTTTAAGTATTGTCGTCTTAGGAGGCAGTTATTTAACAGATATCAACCAATTATTCACCATCGCATATGGAACCGTACTACTTTTCTTTATCGTATTATTAATGGCAGTAGGAATAGGAACATTTTTTCTATCCATTCAAAAATTTTATCAAAATTTATTAAAAGACGAAGGATATCTCACCAATACACTGCCAGTTACGAAAAATACATTGATTTTATCTAAAATATTATCATCTTGTATTTTTATGGTAGTGAGTCTTATTGTGATCGCTCTTGCACTATGTATCGCTTTTGCGAAATTTCAAATATGGACTGTAGTTCCTAAATTATATGAATTTGGCTTAATTCGTCAAATGATGGGAATGGAAGAACCATTCGCAACACTTCTTCTAGTATTGATGATTATTATTTCTTATGTAGTTCAATTATTGTTCTTCTATTTCGCTCTTGCGTTAGGACAAAGACATAATACAAATCGATTAGTATATAGCTTTGTATATGGATTAGTTTTATATTCTATTCAACAAGTTATCTCACTAATCTTCTTAGGAATCTTTATATTCATCAATCCAGATGTGGTTGCCATGTTAAATAATCAAGTATCTCCATCTGTATCTATTTTAGGAGTGATTTATATAGGATCTATGATTATCAGTATAGTAATTGGCTTGATCTATTATTTTGGAACCGTCTATCTCTTCCAGAAAAAATTGAATTTAGAATAAACTTAAGGCAATCTTAAGTTTTTTCGTATATAAAAAGGAATCTTCTCTTCTAAATTTTGTGAATTAGAATAGGATAGTATCAGTTATCCACAGGAAAATAGAACAATGACGAAACAAGTTCGTATCTCTTTGTTCCAATGTTTTCTAGTGCAATTGTAAAATAGAAAAAGACATGTTAAAATGAAAAAGGGGGATTTTGATGCAACAAATAAAAGTAGAATCCAAAGAAGTTTTATTAAGTGAATTAGCGCACTATCAAAGAATATTATCTTATTCCTGGTATCGTAGATTGAAAAAGATGATCTTATTAAAAAAGGGAATGTTAGAACAACTCAATGATCCGAGTGAAATAGAACGAATTCAAAAATTTCCATTATATCAACAGATTTTATCTTATTATTTATGGGGAAGAGCAAAAAAATTAGTTGATCTCGGAGAAGAAAAGATCGATTCAAATTCTAATGAATTGTTTATTTCATTATCAAATCAGACAAAGATTCCATTGTTCTCATTGAAAGAACAAGCAATGCATGAGATCACTTTATATTTCACACAAGAGACAGATCAAGCAAAATGGGAAGAAATCCAACGTTTAGAAAAAGAAATTCAAATCTATATTAGAAAATGTCAACAACTGCCAAAGAGGAACCAATACTATTCTTGTTCTGTTGGAAGTGTCTCTCAAGAAATGGAAAACTATGGAGAACAAATCAATAAAAGAAATCAGCGGATTCAAGAAATTCAAAGCCATATTGGCCATCAAAATCCAGAAACGATAGAAGAAGTAACTCTTTCCCAAGATTATTATCAACGCTTTTTAAAAGAATATGGACTATTTGATCAACAATGCAATCAACCTGTGGAAAAGATCCCAGGAGTAATAATAAAAAGAAAAATAAAAAATATTTATTAGGAGATAGTTATGAGAATTGAAGTATTACCAACAAAAAAAGAAATGGATCAATTTTTGACAAGCTATATACCCGAAGTAGATCTTTATTTCTTTCAAACAAAACCAAGTGATTTAGAACCTATTCTGACAAAGCAAGTGTTTTTGAGTTCTGCTTTCTATTTTGATATTCGTTATAATAACTTTTATGAGTATTGGAATGTATTAAAACATACGAATTATATTTATATTGATCGAGAAAATAAAGTTTCAAAACTTCCTAAATCATCTTTTGAGAATATTTTAAAGGAACAAATTGTTGTTCAGCGGGGAAGTATTTTGGATCAAGGAATATTTACTCAGTTACCATACTCGATACAAAGTCAGTACGTTCTTACCAATACAACATGGGAAGTATTATCGGAAGAAGAGAAAAAACAGGCTATTTTATATTTGATTTCTAATTATGATGATACTATGAGCTATTCCTGCCCAGATCATCTTCCGAAAGAATTTCAAAACATCATCAATACTTATCAAGTAATAAAACCTTGTAATTGTTTAGGTGTTGTTTTATATGGTATGACAAAAAAAGAAATCTATTTGGAAAATTGGATACAGCGTTCTACTTTTGAGGCCCATTTAAAAGAGTATGAGAAGATAGACGAGGACCAGTTCCAAGCAGGGGATGTGCTTGTATTTGAAAAAGATGGACAGCTGGTGCATGCAAGTTATTATCTTGGAGAAAAAAATTACTTTATGAATAAGAGTGGACAATCACCACTCAACCCAATTACTTTAAAAACATTGGAAGATTTATTAGAAGAATGGAAAGCATGTTCTGTTTCTTTGTATCGAAAAAAGGAATCACACAATTGATTCCTTTTAACGTTTATTAACTTTTGTTTTTGTAATTTCGATTGGCTCTTTTCCAGGAGTAAAGGTAATAGAATCCATTTGCATAGGACATAAATGATTGGCCCAGTGTAAAATTTTTGGAGCACAGTCAGATATTTTCATAATTCCTCCTGATACGATGACGTTTGTATTTGTATCTAACGTAAATACGCCTCTTGCTTGTTTTGGAAAGAATTCTTTCTTAGGACTAATCAACCCAGTTGTAAAGTTTCCAACTCCGAGTGGAACACAACCATCATGCATATGCCCACTAATTAATAAATCATAATCTTTAATTAGTTGGCGATTCTTTTCTAATTTTGTAAACTCTGGAGAGTGGATGAGTGCGATACGCACAGTGTCCTCTGGTAAGTTTTGGTATAATTCAGGATATTTAATAAAATCTTCGTGGAACTTTTCTAGATTTTCATGGCGTACATCATTTGGATTATAGTAATAATCTAATGTTTGCCAGTATCCCATGAAAAATGCCTGTTGATCTTGATAAGTATCGTTATAGAGTAAATGAACATTATCAATTGTTCCAATGATATCTTCCCAAAAATGACGTTGATAAAAATAGATATCTTTTTGATTTTTATGGTCAACATAATCATGACTTCCTAATACAATAAAGACAGGTGCGACTTCAGCAACAGCTTTTACAAATTCTATGATCTTTTTTTGAACATAGGTATGTTGTAATTGGCTAGGTGCATCTACAATATCACCAACAAGCGCAATATAGTCTGGATTTTCTTTTTCTATTTGTAGTTGTACGGGATATAATTTTGTCTTTTCCATCATCTCACTCACATGAGTATCTCCAAGAGCAACTAGTTTAAATGGAACTTTAATTTTTGGACTATAGATTTTTGTATTTCTAATTTGTAATTGGTGGTCTGGAATCAAAATCATATAGTTCATCTCCTTTCTTATGCCCGTATTATAATATTTATCTTTTTTGTTGTCAAATTGTATTCTTTGTATTTGATAATCCAACTATAACAAGTCATCCAAAGGTACGATAAAGTCAGAAAAAAGCCTTGAAACTCAAGGCTTTAACATAAAAATGTTAGTTTTAAATATGAGTATTGTGCTTGTGTAATTTCTTCCGTATGACAGTGGTAATGATCTTTGATATATCGTATCATCTCTTCCTCTTCTATCGGGACAATTAAACAAACTTGGTCATAATCTTTCTTAATCTCTTCCCTAATCGCATGAATCATGTCTTCCTTTTTCCATTCCGAAGCACCTAATGTGATCCATTTTTCTTTTTTGTAAATAACAAAATCTTTGATAATCTGATCTGATTCCATAATATAATAATAATCCGCATTTCCATCTTTTACTTCTAGTGCTTGTGCACTTCTACTATGTAATAAACCATTTAATTCTACATATTTTTTATAATCTGCTTTTATTACTTGATATTGTTTTTGCTTCTGCTCTTTTAAAAATTGTTCTATCTCCTTCATCTTTCTCTCATATCCTTTCTCTTTTCTAATTAAAATCATAGGATCATTTGTTTTCATATATTGTTTGATTTCTTCTAAAGAGAGCCCCAGTTCTTTTAATCTACGGATCTGAATTGCACTATGCACTTGATCCTCTTCATAATAACGATATCCTGTATAACGATCTACATAAGAGGGGTTTAATAAATTGATCTCATCATAATATCGTAAAGTAACAATAGAAAGTGCTGTCTTTTTAGAAAACTCTTTTATTTTGTACATAAGTTCCTCCTTTACAACCATTGTAACATTCACCTTTCGGTGAGAGTCAATTCTTTTTAAAAAAAATATGAAAAGATGATCGAATGCATGAAAAAAAGCCTTGAAACTCAAGACTCTTCAATTCCAATGGTCGAGAAGACAGGATTTATATCAATATTAAGATAATTGTTGAAAATAAAAGGATAAATGATTTTAAAGAGAAAATTAGTCTTGATTTTGGTCTTGTTTTTTTATTTCCTGTAATTTATACAAGGCATTTATATAATCATTTTCAACTAAATGAGTATATGTTTTTAGTGTAGTACTAACATCTTGATGTCTTAAAATTCTACATATTACAGTAACAGGTATTCCGATTGAAAATAGCCATGTTGCACAACTATGTCTAAAATCATGCAGACGCATATTTTCTTTATTAATGTTAGCTAATTTAAAATATTTATTTTTATTATAGTTTAAAGCATGTGAACTGATGGGAATGTCTTTATTTCCAAATAAAAACCATTCGTCGCAAAAATTTTTTTCTTTTTTATAAGATAACACTAATTCATTAATCTTATGATTTAATTCGTCATCTAAATCAATAGTATTTTTAGATGAAACTGTTTTTGGCTCTTTCAATTCGTTGGATTTTGAAAGTGTATGATTTACCATCAACTGTTTTTTTTCGAAATTATAATCATTAATTTTAAATGCTCTTACTTCTCCGGGTCGTGGACCTCTGCTAAACCATAAATCAAATATTATATTATATTTTAAGTCGTTTTTGGTTGCATTCATGAGTCTTATATATTCTTCGTATGAAATTGTAGTATATATTTGATTTTGTTTGCACATTTTTATTTCTTTAGAGGTTCCAAACTTTCCAACTTGTTTTGCAACATTAAAT
>CALVJU010000024.1 GCA_944332375.1 uncultured Bacilli bacterium | reverse complement strand
AAGTCGTATCATCTGTAATCTCTTTTAACTGAGTTGTCGCATTCTCCATCTCTTTTTCTTCGGCACTTGTAAACAATATTTTCCATTTCGATGTAATATTAGCTGTACCATTGATCTGTAATGTCTGGCTTAATAATGCATATCCAATTCCTAACATCAGGAATACAGATACAATGATTGTCCCAACAAGTATTTTCTCTGGTTTTACTTTCATTCTCCTTCTCCTCATCTTCCTATCAACTCCTATTTTATCTCATTATACCATACCTTTTTCTTGTTTTCTATCCTACTTTTTCGTCATAATCCTTCAAAGTTTTCACTACGAAAAAAAGCCGTTTCCATACTGAAAACAGCTTACTCTTCTATTGAACATGAAATAAATGTATGAGAAAGATAAGGTATTCTTAGCTAAATAACCGCCCCATGGTAACTTTTTGTTAGTGCAAAATGATTCTTTTTTTTTGTACAGTTTTCAAAAGCAATATTACAAATCATCTCACTGTACTCCTCTCTCTATTCCATAACTTTATATTATCATGTTCTATACTTCTTGTCTATCTCATTCATAATAACTTATTTCTTTGTTATACTCTATTTTACAGTTGGAGGAATTAATGTTAAACTCACTTTTCCTTTTTCTTTTGAAATATCATCAACATAACAGTCTACAATATCTCCTACGCTAACTACTTCACTTGGATGTTTGATATATTTATCTGTTAATTTAGAAATATGTGCTAGTCCATCATTATGAAGTCCGATATCGATAAATGCTCCAAAATCAACTACATTACGTACTGTACCTTGTAATTTCATTCCTACTTTTAAATCATCTAACTCTAATATATCACTTCTTAGAAGTGGTTGTGGCATCTCATCTCTTGGATCTAGATTTGGTTTCTTTAATGATAAGATCACATCTTCTAAAGTATATTGATCTGTTTTTAATTTTTCTTGATATGCTTCAATATCTACTTGGTTTAATTTTTCTATTAATTCTTTACTTCCAATATCATGAACAGTAAATCCTAAATCCTGAAGTAATTGAAGTGCGATTGGATAACTTTCTGGGTGAATTGCCGTTTTATCTAATTCATTTTCTCCATCAGGAATTCTTAAGAAACCAATCGCTTGTTCATAAGCTTTATCGGATAATAATTTCTTTTTCTTAATCTCATCACGAGATTGAATCTTCCCTACTTTTTCACGATAATCTACTAATTTTTGACAAGTTTTCTTTGTAAGACCTGAAACATAACTTAACAAAGATGGAGATGCGGTATTCATATTCACACCAACGCTATTGACACATTTTTCTACAACAAAGTCTAATGACTCTGATAATTTCTTTTGACTTACATCATGTTGATATAATCCAACTCCAATTCCCTCTGGTGGAATTTTCACCAATTCTGCCAATGGATCTTGTAAACGTCTTCCAATACTAACCGCACTTCTTTTTTCAATAGCTAGATCAGGGAATTCTTCTAAAGCAATTTTAGAAGCACTATAGATCGAAGCTCCTGCTTCTGAGACAATCACATATTTACAATTTAAATGATATTCTTTGATTAATTCAGCGCAAAATTTTTCTGATTCACGAGAGGCAGTACCATTTCCAATCGCAATAATATCAACATGATATTTTTGAATTAATTTTGAAACAATCTCTTTTGATTCCTTAATTCTTCCCTCTGTTTTCGAATTGATAAATGGTTTAATTACTGTAGAATCTAAATATTTTCCATTTTTATCGATTACTGCTAATTTACACCCATTTAAATATCCAGGATCAAAGGCAAGTACTACTTGTTCTTTCATCGGTGGAGTTAAAAGAAGTGCTTCTAAGTTTTTACCAAAGTTATCGATAGCTGCAACTTCTCCTTTTTCTGATAATTCAGAACGGATCTCTCTTTCAATAGATGGCGCAATTAATCTTTTATAAGCATCTTCTATTGCTTCTTTCACTGTTGATACAACAAAAGATTGATTATTTTTTATTACTTTCTTTTCAAGATATTGTAGAATTTCTTCTTTATTGACATCAATAGATACATTTAATATCTTTTCTTTTTCTCCACGGTTAAATGCAAGAATACGATGTGGTTTCAATTTCCCAACGGGTTCTTGATAATCATAATACATCTCATATGTTTTCTCTTTATCTTCTGCATTTTTCTTCTTTTTAGAAACTAAAATTCCATGACGATAGAAAAAATTACGAATCCATTTACGATAAGAAGCATTATCACTCACCCATTCAGCAATAATATATTTAGCCCCAGTAATTGCTTCTTCCTTTGTCTTTACTTTTTCATTCACAAACCTCAAAGCCATATCCTCTAAGCTTCCATTAGTTGGAAATGCCATGATCATTTTAGCGAGAGGTTCTAGTCCTAATGCAATTGCTTCTGTCGCCTTTGTTTTCTTCTTTTCTTTGTATGGACGATACAAGTCTTCTACTTCCACTAACTTCGTACATTCCATAATTTTATTTTTTAATTCTTCTGTCAACATTCCTTTTTCATCAATCAAACGAATCACATCTTCTTTTCTTTTTAAGAGATTCATTTGATATTCATAAACTTCTTGAATAGAACGGATTGTCTCTTCATCTAAAGCTCCTGTTTGTTCTTTACGATAACGAGCAATAAATGGAACAGTATTTCCCTCACTCAATAAATTTAAAACAGTTTCTACTTGTTTTGGTTGTATATTTAATTCTATACTCATTGTTTTTATAATTTCTTGATTCATTCTTCTCATCCTTTTCCTTATTTATCTTATCATATTTTTGAATTGGTGAAAAAGAAAAATGTCAAGTAGACATTTTCTTAATAATACCCTTCTTCTTCCAAGAATGCTATCAAACTCTCTTGATCTAAATACCCTTCATAAGAAGCAACCACCTTTTGATCTTCTACAACAATTAAAAATGGTAAGATATATCCATCTTCTTGACTAGTTACTGAATTTGATTCAACAAACTTCATTTGATTTTCACTATCTAATGCTTTATGTTCATAATAATAAGCTTCTTTTTTACTCTCTCTTAACAATTTTGTTAGTACTGGAGTTAATTCTTGAGAGACAACTCCATTATCTCCAACATAAATCAACACTCTTTCTTCACTTTGATTTAATTCTAAATACTCTTCAAGATCAATCGCAACCAATCCTCCTTGAAAATTATGTACAAAAAGATAAATCGCAATCACCGCAAGAACAATGCCTGTAGAAAGTAACATATAAAAACGATGAGATCGTTTCCATGCCTTTTTCTCTTTCGGAGTAAGAACTTCTTTTTTTTCTTCTTTCTCTTGTTTCATCGAATACCCCTCCTTGTAGTCTTTCTTATTATCTTTATTGTAACAGATCTCTGAGTCGAAGTCTAGTAGCTCTTATTTGGATAGATAAAAAGGTGTTTTCACACCTTCTTATTTTCAAAGTCATTTAGAAAATCATCAATGGTTAAAATTCTCTCATCAATCTCTTTTAATGAGATCTTTTTTTCTTTTACTTCAACAGGTACTACTTCTTCCTTCTTACTTTCTAATTGGACATCTTTACAAAATACATGAAGTACTTTTTCTTTAAAGGTAGATCCTGTAGAATAACGATCAGCGACTTTGAATTCTGTTAGTTTTTTCGCAATCACTTCATCTTTTGTATGGAAGTAAATTTCTTCTTTGCTTGGAAGTACAAACGTAGTTAAAATATAATATGGATTGGTTTTGACATCACGAATAATTTGAATACCACGACGTGCACGAGACATTTTATCAAATTCTGTTAATTTTACTCTTTTTGCCGTATTCTTCTTTGTTAGTACTGTTAAATATTCACTTTTTCCATCAAACAAGCTGGTTCCCACTACATAATCATCTTTTAAATTAATCGATTTTACACCACTACCCTTTGGACCAGTCAGTGGAATTTCATCTACTTGATACCAAAGTCCATAGCCACGATAAGTGGTTACAAAAATATCTTGGTAGTTGGAACTAGATACAAAGATTAATTCATCGTTCTCTTTTAACTTCATACTTGTCATTGGTTTTGTATAACGTTGTACTTTGAAATCCTTGACATTCGTTCTTTTAATCATACCGAGTTTTGTAGCTTGGGTAATGATTATATCACTTTCAAAATCTGTAACAGGGACTAAATCTATGACACGTTCTCCCTCTTTTAATTTGATGACATTACTAATATGTTTTCCTAGATCTTTCCATTTTAAATCAGGAATGATATGAACAGGGACATATAAATAATTTCCATAGTTTGTAAACATTAAAATGGTATCTAATGTATTTAGTTTCAAAATATGAGTAATGAAATCTCCCTCTTTGACAGCAGGTTCTTCATTTGATGCTTGATAACTACGAAGAGAGACTCGTTTCACATAACCGTCATGAGTTACTGCAACAATGACATCTTCTTTTGGAATCATGACAGAAGTATCAATTTTAATTTCTGTGATTTCTTCTTTAATTTCTGTTAAACGTGGTGTTGCATATCCTTTTTTGACAGCACGTAGTTCTTCTTTCATCACACTCTTTAGTTTATCTTCATTCGAAATGATTTCTTCTAAACGAGCCACTTCTTCTTGTAAGTGCTTTAGTTCTGTTTCTAGTTCTGTGACATCCGTATTGGTTAAACGATAAAGTTGTAATGTAACAATTGCTTCTGCTTGTTCTTCTGTAAATTCATATTGTTTTACTAAATTTAATTTCGCATCACTTTTATTTTTACTAGCACGAATGGTTTTAATGACTTCATCTAAGATCGATAAAGCTCTGATTAATCCCTCTAATATATGCATTCTTTTTCTTGCAACACGTAATTCAAAGTTTGTTCTTCTTGTAATGACTTCTTTTTCATGAGCGATATAAGCATCTAATATTGGTAAAATTCCAACAGTCATTGGACGATGATTGATGATTGCTACCATGTTGAATGTATAAGATACTTGCATATCTGTATTTTTTAATAAATAATTTAAAACTAATTCTCTATTCGCATCTTTCTTAAGATCAATTGCGATACGAAGTCCTTCTCTTGATGTTTCATCACGTACTTCTTGAATTCCTTCTATTTTCTTATCAATACGAATTTCATCAATACGACGTACCATATTTGCTTTATTGACTTCAAATGGGATTTCATCAATAATAATTTGTTCTTTTCCTTTTTGTTTTTCAAAATGGATTTTACTACGGATGATGATTTTTCCACGGCCAGTCTCATAAGCTTCACGAATTCCTTTGATTCCTTCGACAATCCCTCCTGTTGGAAAGTCTGGTCCTTTGATAATTTCCATAATCGTATCTAAACGACAATTAGGGCTATCAATTCGTTTGATGGTCGCATCAATGACTTCGCCTAAGTTATGGGTTGGAATATTGGTCGCATATCCTGCACTAATTCCCATGGCTCCATTGACAAGTAATAACGGAAATTTCACAGGTAGTACTGTTGGTTCTAATAAGGTATCATCATAGTTTGGTACCCACTCTACAGTATCCTTATCGATATCAGTTAATAGTTCATTACTAATTTTAGATAATCTTGCTTCGGTATAACGCATTGCTGCTGGACTATCGCCATCCATTGATCCATTATTACCGTGCATATCAATATAACAAGCATTTTGTTTCCACCACTGACTCATACGTACCATGGCATCATAAATAGACAAATCACCATGTGGATGGTATGCTCCCATGATGTTTCCTACTGCTTTTGCTGATTTCTTATATGGTTTATCATAAGTGTTATGATCACGATACATCGCATATAAAATACGTCTTTGAACAGGTTTTAATCCATCTCTTACATCTGGCAAGGCACGATATTGAATGATTTCTTTGGAATACTCTCCAAATCGTTCTCCTAAGATTTCTTCTAGTGAATATTCATAAATTCGTTTGATTACTTCTTGCATAACTTCACCTACTTTTTCAATGTTCTTAATTTTTGATAACATAAATTTGCATCATAGATTGGATAAATTTCTTCTAATTGATGTTGTTCTAAATATTTTGGATAATAATAAAGTTCTTGAAACTCATTTCTTTGATATATTTCTCCATCGATTACATTTCGAAATTGATTCCATGAAATCCGCTCTAAAAACATCCACCCATAAGATGTTTGATATTCATCCTGTGGAGAATGGTATCCTAAAAATAATTTTGTAATAGAGATTCCCTCATTTTGTTCCAACTTTTTTAAGTTTAATAAATAAGATTGTACTTCATGAATCAAATGTTCTTTGGTGAGAAGTTTTCTTTTTCCATTTTCCAGTTCTTGTTCTTGAACAAGTAATTCCGCATTCCACTCATAAAACCTGGAATGACGAAGGCCATGAGGCGCTAATATCAAGATACCTTCCTCTAATTGATTTAATGCTTCTACCATTTCTAAATAAGTCATTGGTGTGTTGGTACTTAATAACTCTCCCACATTTTGCTTTTCTTCTTCCACCACATAAACATCATAGTTCCTATTCTCTACCTCACCGAGCACCATCTCTTCCTGATCATAAATCTCACCCAGTCCTAGATTCAAATACTTTCCTTGGAGGGTTGGATGTTGCTCATCGAAAAGAGGGATGATCAGATCTTTTAAAGTACGTCCTAGTAAATCGTATCTCATCTTTCCTAGGAAATAGAAATACTCTCTTACACACGGCATAATATCAATTTCATTTGGTAGAAAATAACAATTTTCAGGTAACGTTACAATTGGATCATATATCATAAGAACACTCCTAACTAATTTGATAATTATCTTGTAGACCGAATTCTACATTTTCTTCAATCCATTCTTTTCTAGGCTCTACTTTATCACCCATTAAAACACGTACTCTTTTTTCTGCTAAAGCAGCATCACTAATATTAATTTTAATTAAACTACGTGTATCTGGATTCATCGTTGTCTCCCATAATTGATCAGCATTCATTTCTCCTAATCCTTTATATCTTTGTGTTTCTGTTTTCTTTCCCTTATACTTTTCTAATGCTTGTTTTCGATCATCTTCTGTCCAAGCATAAGAAAGTTCTTTCCCACAAGTAATTTTATATAGTGGTGGCATGGCGATATAAAGTTTTCCTGCTTCAATTAATGGTTTCATATAACGATAGAAGAACGTTAATAATAGAATTTGAATATGAGAGCCATCGACATCGGCATCGGTCATAATAATGACTTTATCATAGTTAGAATCTTCTACTTCAAAATCACTACCACAACCAGCACCTACGGTATGGATAATGGTATTGATTTCTTCATTTTTTAAAATATCTTCCATAGTTGCTTTCTCAGAATTAATTACTTTTCCACGAAGTGGTAAAATAGCTTGGAATTTACGGTCTCTACCCTGTTTTGCACTACCACCGGCAGAATCACCCTCGACTAAGAACAATTCATTTTTCTTTGGGTTTTTTGCTTGGGCAGGAGCCAGTTTTCCACTTAAAGCACGTTCTTTACTATTCTTACTCTTTCCATTACGTGCTTCATCACGAGCTTTTCTAGCTGCTTCACGTACTAATTTACTCTTGACCATTTTATTTAATATTTTAGTAGCAATTTCTTTATTTTCCTCTAAGAAGAACTGGAGTTTCTCTGTTACAATACTATCTACAACAGGACGAGCCTCTGGAGTCCCTAACTTTCCTTTGGTCTGTCCTTCGAATTGTAATTTATCTTCTGGAATTTGTAAACTAATGATAGCAGTTAAACCTTCTCTGGTATCACTACCCTCTAAGTTTTTATCTTTTGCCTTTAAAAAGCCATTACTTCTCGCATAATCATTAAATACTCTTGTAAAAGCAGTTTTAAAGCCTACTTCATGGGTTCCACCATCATTTGTTTTGACATTATTTACAAATGATACTAAATTTTCACTGTATTCTTCTGTATATTGAAAAGCGATTTCTACACGGATGTGATCTTTTTCCCCTGTAAAATGAACTGGCTTATGGAGTTCTTTTTTATCTTCATTTAAATATTCGACAAACGCTTCTAAACCATTCGCATAGTGAAATTCACGTTTTTTATTATCTTCTACATCTTCTACAGTAACCGTTAGTCCTTTTAACAAGAAAGCACATTCTTGCATTCTTTCACAAATTGTTGTAAAAGAAAAAGTTGTTGTTGAAAAAATGGTATCATCTGGCATAAAACGGACTGTCGTTCCGGTTTTACTTGTTTTTTCTAATTTCTTTAGTTTTTGATCTACTTTACCCCCATCTTTAAAACGAATAAAGTATTTATATCCATCTCTACAAATTGTTACTTCCATCCATTTACTAAGGGCATTAACAACAGATGCACCTACTCCATGTAATCCACCGGATACTTTGTATCCACCCTCTTCAAATTTACCACCGGCATGAAGAATGGTATAAATTACTTCTGGAGTGGATTTTCCTGTCTCATGCATTCCTACAGGTACACCACGTCCATTATCACTTACTTCAATGGAATGATCTTCATGCATAATAATAGAAATTTTATTTCCATAACCATTGATTACTTCATCAATTCCATTATCGACAATTTCCCATACTAAGTGATGTAATCCTCTCTTGTCTGTAGATCCAATATACATACCAGGACGTTTTCTAACTGCTTCTAGTCCTTCTAAAACTTTAATTGAATGTTCATCATATTTTGCCATAATATCACCCTAATACTTTCTATTATAACACATTTCCCTTACTTTCTCCTATTTCAAGATACAGGAAAATCAAAAAAAAAGCAAGTGATTCCTTGCTTTATTGAAAAAGAAAAGTAAGAAAAAAGTTCTTTCACTTGCAGGATCTTGTCCTAATTTTTTTGTAAATAATAAGTAGGAATGTTAGGTTAGGCATCTCAAATTTACGAGGTAGATGGGAGGTGGTTTATGAACGATCGTGAGTTTACATCATCG
>CALVJU010000023.1 GCA_944332375.1 uncultured Bacilli bacterium | reverse complement strand
ATTAGCACCTCGTTATGCAACTCGTAACGGAGGATATACAAGAATTTTAAAATTAGATGAGAGAAAAGGTGACGATGCACTTATTGTTATCTTAGAATTAGTAGAAGAAGCTTAAGGCTTCTTTTTTGTGGTAAATTTCTAAATATTTGATTTGTGAATCAAAGAAACTTATCATCTTAATACGATAAAGTAAAATAAAAAAATATTCAAAAAAAGCTTGTAAATTTATCCTGATTATAGTATTATGTTGACAATTGGAGGTAAATTCATGATCGAAATAACAAAAAAAATACCTGCATTCATTCAAAATAACTGTGATCTATTCCAACCACTTTTAAAATTAGTCACTCCTTTTTTTGAAGATGATGCAACCGAAGTAAAGGAAGAAAAAGGGATTATCGTTGCGATAAAAGATGATTTAACAAGAAAAGAACCATATCAAAATAATACATATTCTTATTTAAAATTAGAGGAAATATCTCCTCAAGAATTTCATGTTTATATGAGTCAAACACAAAAAAAGACAAGTGAAAACCAATTACGTAGTTCAGAAATACAAACAGTTTTCGCAAATTATTATGTTGACAGTGATGAACTCGTACATGAAGAAAAACAAGAACAACATATTTGCGATCAAGAAACAGAAGACTACTTAGGATTTCTATTTCGTACGATTGATGCAAAAAAAACAGATACTGTATACCAACAAAATCAATTAATTAAAAAAGAAATTTATTATGGAGACAAAACAGAAAGCTTTCCTTATTTACACCAGGCACTTCAAAATAGTTATCCTACTGAAAATGATTATTTCATACAGATTACTTGCCCGTTTTATGATATAACTCATTCCATTTCAGATGGGGTTTATATTAGAAAATTATATGATGTTGTAGAAGGAGAAAAATTCTTTTTAACATCAAATGATAATGTTGATTCTAAATTAAATGTTGTGAATGAAAATCAATTAGTTCCAATTGATCTTCCAACATGGAATCGTTCTTTAGGAGTTGTGACAAAATCATAACTTTTTTAATTTCTTCCATTTTCACTTTTTCTTTTTTGTTGTATACTATTAATAGTAGGTGAAGATTCTATGAAAAAGCGATGGTTTGTTTTTCTCTTATTAATGATATGTCTTATTCCAATGAAAGGATATGCAAAATCCGATTTGGATTATCAAGAAATACATAAGGAAGTTTACGTTACAAGAGATAGTGAAGTGATTGTAACAGAAAAAGGGCAAGTTTCCACAGATTCCAAAGTCACAGTTGTAAGAGCATTACCATTCTATTTTGATACTGTATTTCAAAATAAAAGACTTGCTGAAATAAGAGATGTACAAGGAAGTGCAACTTCTTTCCGTTACTCTAATCTAGGCTCTACTATGTATTTAAAAGCAGTCGTTAATCAAAACCATCCATCTTATCGAATTTCTTATATTTATGACTTTTCTAGTATTGAGGGAATTGGAGATCAATTATATCTCCCCTTATTAAAAAAAGAAGAATATCACAGCGTAAAACAATTCACATTTAAAATAACATTTGAATCACTTTCTACTTTCGAACAATTTCAATGGTTGTTAGATCAAAAAATAGTAGATTATGATCAGATTGATTTTCATGTTTCCAACGGAACAATAGAGGGAACCTATCAAGGAGAGTTAAAACAACAAGATCTCACATTGATGCAACAATTACCAAGTGACTATTTTTATCAAAACCATAATCATTATCATAATAATGCCATTTTATTCTTTCTATTTACTGGATGTATGTTAATTATCGTCTTTATTCTTTATTTCATGGCTAAAAGAAAAGTAAAAACCCCTCCGATTGTAAAGACCCCTCCTGCAAAACTTTCCCCTGCAGAAATCGGATATATATATAAAGGAGAAGTAAGTGATAAAGATATCTTTTCTTATCTTGTATTATTTGCTACAAAAAATCTTATCAAGATCGAAGAAGACGATAAAACAAAGTCACTCAAACTGATCAAACAAAAAGAATTAGAAAGTGCTGACGAAATAGAAAATACCATTTTCCAACAATTATTTTCTACTTCTACATCTGTCTCAGTGAACTCTTTTAAAGGAAAGTATTATAAAAAGTTAAATAAATTAAGAGAGAAACTTTCAAAACGTACTTTAGAAGATCAAGTCTATGATAAGAAATCTTATTCGTTACTCTATTTGATTTATGGTCTTACTTTATTTGCTTTTTTATCTTTAGAGTTATGTTTTTGCTTTAGTGTCATTGGAATTTTATCAGACTCAATAATATGTGTCTTATTTACGTTTTTTGTAATTTTGTGTTTATTATTTACAATTAATCATCAAGTCCCATATTTGAAACAGCTATCTTATGGTATTATCTTTATTTTCTTATTTATGATGTCCGCTTATTCTTTTACGGATTTTAGATATAATTGGTTTTATATTGTATGTATTATTATGATGTTGATGATGTTAGCACTAGGAAAAGAAATTCAAAAACAGTTTAAAGGTCATTCGTATATAGTGAGAAGAATTGAAGGATTTCGAAGATTTTTAAAGGAAGAAAAAGCAAAATCACAGGAACAATTTTATCAATACCTTCCATATGCTTATGTCTTAGGTGTTTCTAAAAATTGGTTTCGGCATAATCAAAATAATCAGTTTTCTTCTCCAAGTTGGATGAACGAAGTATCTTTTGCAACTTTTTCTAAATTATTTGAATATTATATGGAGACAATTGGAATGGTATTTTCTGCTCCAGATGAAGAAATTCGACCACAAAAAGAAAGAAAAGTAGTATCCATTAAAAAAGGAAGAAAAAATAAAAATTTTGAAGAGGAAACAAAAATTGCAGACGCTGCGAATAAAAAGTAATGTTAGATCGTGGAGGTGAAACAATGTTAGCGTTAATTACAGGTGCTAGTTCTGGTATCGGAAGAGATTTTGCTCGTGTCTTAAGTGAAATGGGTTACGATTTAATTCTTGTTGCCAGGAGAAAAACAAAATTACAAGCATTAAAAAAAGAATTAAATACAAATGTAGAATGTATTACTATGGATCTATCTTCTACGTTTCACTGTATGGAATTATACCGTGAGGTAAAGGATAAGGATATTGATATTGTCATCAATAATGCCGGTTTTGGATTGTTTGGTGAGTTTTCAACTACCAATTTGGATAAAGAGTTAGATATGATTGATTTAAATATAAAAGCAGTTCATACTTTAACAAAACTATTTTTAAAAGATTTTCAAAAAAAAGATAAGGGATATATACTAAATGTCGCCTCTTCTGCCGCTTTTCTTCCTGGTCCACTTATGTCAACTTATTATGCGACAAAAGCTTATGTATATCGTTTGACAGAAGCAATTCACGAAGAATTACGTAAAGAACATAGTCATGTTTATATTGGCGCATTATGTCCTGGACCTGTTCATACCGAATTTAACAAGGTTGCAAAAGTAAATTTTCAATTACAAGGATTAGAGAGCAGAGATGTTTGTGAGTATGCAATTAAAAAGATGTTTCAAAGGAAAATGATTATCATACCAGGAATGACAATGAAACTCTCTAAATTTTTGATTCGTTTTGCTCCTGAGTCTCTTCTTTTAAAAATTGCCTATCATATCCAGAAGAAGAAAGAGTGATTCTTTCTTTTTTTTGGTTGAAAACAAGAAAAATCTATATTATAATATCTAACTGTGTGGTGATAGTATGATTGAACTCATTGATTTAACTTACGAAATAGAACATCGTAAAATAATAAAAAATTTAACCATCCAGATACCGAAAGGTTCTTTTGTCACAGTATTAGGCCCTAGTGGAAGTGGAAAAACAACGCTTTTAGAAATGATCTATGGTTTGAAAGATGATAGGGGAAAAGTATTAATCAATGGGATGCTTCTAAATCCAGAAAATTTAAATCAAATTCGTTCTCATATGAGTTATATTACTTCTCATATGTTAAAAGAATTTCAAAAAGAAACCATTCTTTCTATGTTTTATTATTTTCTTGAAAACGATTCTGTATCCCCAGAACACATGCAAGAAAAAATTTCTGAAGTGATCAAACAGTTTGAAATCATAGAACCATTAGATACAAAAGTAGGAGATCTTAATTATTCTAGACAACAATATCTTTCATTTGCCTTTCTTTTTCTTCAGCAACCTGATATTTTATTGATGGATGATGCATTGGATGGAATGGATGAAGATGACATGAAACACCTCTTTTCCATCTTAAAGAATGTGAATAAAGAGTCTGATATGACTATCATTCATGCTACATCTATCACTGAACATAGTTTGTGTGGAAAAGAAATTATTTTATTCAATGATGGTATGATAGAGGCTTATGGAAAGAAGAAAGATGTTTATGAAGAAGAAAAAAAATGGAATCACTGTCAGTTATCTCTTCCTTTTATGGTAGAACTTTCTCACAAATTAAAATATTATGGATTGGTGAATAAAACCATTTATAATATGTCAAGGATGGTGAATCACTTATGGAAATAACACTAGAAAATGTTTCTTATCATCATATTCAAAATGATCAATTCCTATATCAATTGTCTTTTTCTCTTCAAAGTCACTCCATATATGGTATTCTCGGAACAAGTGGAAGTGGGAAGACAATGCTGTTAGATTTACTTTCTCAAACGAGAAAACCTACGGAGGGAAAAATCAAGGTCCCTAAAAAGAAGAGAATTGGATATTTAAAACAAGATTTGATGCATTTTTTCTTAGCTAGTTCAGTGAAAGAGGAATTAAAATGTCGTTTGTATTTAGAAAATTTTAAAGTGAATGAAGTAGAGAAAAGAAGTATGGAAGTATTAAAAATGGTAGGGTTGGATTCTATGTATTTGAACAGAAAAATTGATACTTTGAGTCGTGGAGAACAGACGAGAGTGGCTCTTGCCAGTGCTTTGATCTGCAATCCACAATTGATTTTTTTAGATGAACCTACTATTGGATATTCCGATCATGACAAAAAAGAATTGATTCGATTATTAAAACAGTTAAAAAATAAACGTAGTAAAATCATTGTTGTAGTGAGTCACGATGTCGACTTTATCCATGCTTTATGTGATCAAATCATCGTCATGAGTGAAGGACAAGTTGTCATGATGGGAGATAAGTATCACATTTTTGAACAAGAAAAGAAAATAAAATCTTATCATGTTCCAGTTCCAAAAATCATTGCATTTGAAAATATGGTCAAAACAAAGAAGAAGATTGATCTCGGATATCGTGATCAAATGAATGACTTGATAAAGGATGTGTTCCGCCATGTTTCTTGAAAAATTAAAAATCAAAATTGAACAGTGGAATCCCTATTCAAAACTATTTACTTACTTTTTCTTACTGCTATCTTTATTGTTTATCCACAATTATTTTAAAATGATCTTATATTTTTTCATTTTAATTTCTATCGTATCACTTTCGAATAGATCAATAGAATCCTATTTGACGCGAATTTGGTCGCAGAAATGGTTTTACATTGCCCTGACAATAATTTGCTTGATATCTGGCTTAAATGTACTAAATAGTGTTATAATAGTTCTAAGAGTCATGTGTTTTGAAATCATTATTTTAACAATTTATGAAAGCATTTCATTTCATGATCTATGTCATATTTTAGAGTCTTTATTAGAACCTGTACGAAAATTATATCTTCATCCTAGAACAGTGACCTTTTACTTCATATCTGTTCTATACTTCTTTCCTATTTTGATAGAAGAATTAGAACAAATAAATAAACAGAAAAGGAAGACAAAATCTTTCTATTTCCGATTTTATTTAAGGTGTAATCTTTTTCTCATGGCTTTTCAAAATACAATAAAAAGATTAAGAACATGGAAACAAACATTAGAGAAACAATCCTATTTTCTTTATAATAAAAGAACTTTTTATAAAAAGATGGAGTTTCATATATTTGATATTGGAATGCTGATTTTTAGTATACTCACTTTTATATTTATAGTCTGAGAGGAGACGATGATATGAGATATTTAATGACTTTTGCTTATGATGGTACTAATTACAAAGGATATCAAAAACAACCTAAGGCAAAAACAATCCAAGAAGAAATAGAAAAAGTACTTGGAAAAGTACAAGGAGAAAAGAAAATCGATATTCATGCAAGTGGGAGAACAGATGCCCATGTTCACGCTTTAGCACAAAAAGCACATTTTGATTTAGAAAATGAGGTAGACTGTGATAAATTAAAACATTCTTTGAATTCTTTACTTCCTGGAGATATTTATGTAAAAGAGATCGAACAAGTACCAGATACATTTCATGCTAGATATCATGTGAAGGCAAAAGAATATATTTACCGTATGAACTTAGGAGAATATGATCCAATTGAACGAAACTATGTTTATCAATATAATAGACGCTTAGATGTTGTAGAAATGGAAAGAGCACTGAAATATTTAGAGGGAGAACACGATTTCAAGTCTTTTACAAAAGCGGATGAAGAACAAGATGATTATGTACGCAGAATTGTGCAAACAAGTATTGTAAGAGATGCGAAAAACGTAAATAAAATTACCATAAGTTTTTTAGGAACTGGTTTCTTACGATATATGGTTCGTAATATTGTTGGTACTTTAATTGAAATTGGAGAGGGGAAAAGAAAAAGCGAAGATATTATTGAAATATTAAATGCAAAAGATAGACAAGCTGCTGGAATGACAGCCAATCCAGAAGGATTATATTTAAAAGATGTATTTTATTAAGAAAAAGCCTTGGAAAGATCCAAGGCTTTATGTGTGAGGAATGATATTTTTCATATATAAATAGAAAATTAATAGGATGATAAGAGAAAGAATAAAAATGATTAGGAAAGGATAAACAATAGAAGGAGAAAACTTTCTATCTGGTTTTTTCTCTAATCGTTTCTTCCAGACTGAGACACAGATCTGATTGGCATAAATAGAATAAAACGCATGTATTAAGATAATGAGTAATAATGCAGTTTGAAAAGAAATATACGTTGCGCAACAAAAGAAAATGGCAAGTTCTATTCCACTTAAAATTAATCCTAGTAGAAATAATTGGCAATATCCTAAGTAATAGGGACCAAAGATAAGAGGAATATAAAAATTAGAATTATATAATATTTTATGAAAATGTGTTTGAAAACATTGTTCTAATTTTGTCTTTTTCGCTTCTGTTAACCCTTTTTGTATATAGTAACCAGAGGGTGTATAACCACAATGAATACAGTAGTAAGTATCTTTCTTTTGCTCCATTTTAGAGTGACATTTTGGACATTTCATAATGATTCTCCATTCTATAATATTGTTATTTTTATTATAAAGTGATTATTGTAGAAAGTAAAGCACAATAATAGAGTATATGTTTAGTTTTTTGTTGATTTTCAACGGAAAACTCTTCTATTTTTCTTGTAAGGCAATCGCTTAAAAAATAATAAAATTAACTGATACTTGGAATTACTTCAAATATCAGTTTTTCTATATGACTAAAATCTAACATGTACCTAGTTAATTTGCGCTGTAGTGGGACCTTACCAAAAGAG
>CALVJU010000022.1 GCA_944332375.1 uncultured Bacilli bacterium | reverse complement strand
ACCTTCTTTCATATCTCTTTCGATATAAATATCTAAGAATGTAGAAGTACGTCCTAAACTCATAGCAGCCCCATTATTTTCTTTAATTGCAGCAAGATATCCAAAATATAACCATTGTGTTGCTTCTAAAGCATTGGTTGCAGGCTTTGAAATATCATACCCATACTTACTTGCCATTGATTTAATTTCTTCTAAAGCTTCTATTTGTTCTGTTAATTCTTCTCTCATACGAATGACAGAAGATGTCATTTCTACTTCATCTAATTGACTTTGATCAAATTTTTTTCCTTCAATCAAACGATCAATTCCATAAAGTGCAACACGACGATAATCACCAATAATTCTACCTCTTCCATATGCATCAGGTAGTCCTGTTAATAATCCTGCATGACGAGCTGCACGAATATCTGGCGTATATGCATCGAATACTCCTTGATTATGTGTTTTTCTATATTTTGTAAAGATCTTTTTCATTTCTGGATCTATTTCATATCCGTATGATTTTAATGCACTTTCTACCATACGAATTCCACCCCATGGGTTACAAATTCTTTTTAATGCTTTATCTGTTTGTAATCCAACAATCACTTCATCATCTTTAGAAATATAACCAGGATTATAAGCATCAATTCCAGAAACTGTTTTTGTATCCACGTCGTAGATTCCTTTTTCAAGTTCCACTTTCATTTTGTCTTCCAGAATACTCCAAACTTTTTTTGTTTTTTCTGTACTCTTTGTTAAAAATGATTCATCTCCCGTATACGGAGTTACGTTGTTCATAATAAAGTCTCTAACATCAATTGTATTTTTCCAAGTTTCACCTTTAAAATTTCTCCAAGCGTCCATATATTGCCTCCTTCTATCATCCTTTTATAGTATAACACATTTTCATAAAACATGTATGAAACTCAAATCTTTTTTCATTTTTTTCTCTTTGATTGACAGTTCCATTTTATTTACTGTCAATCAACTTGACGAATTCTTCTTCTGATAAGATAGAAACACCTAATTCTAAAGCTTTTTGGTATTTACTTCCAGGGTTTGATCCTACAATCACTGCTCCTGTCTTTTTACTCACACTACTAGCCCAAGTACCACCAAGATCTTCAATTTTTTTCTGAGCTTCTTCTCTCGTCATGCTTTCTAAACTACCTGTTAATACAAAACTCTTTCCAGACAGAGGTAGATTTGAAGAAGTAGCTCCTAAGTATTTCATATTTACTCCATTTTCTTTTAAGCGATTGATCAAATCGATATTCGTTGGATCTTGAAAATACTTAACAACACTTTTCGCAATCGTCGCACCTACATCTTTGATTTCAATTAATTCTTCTAATTTTGCTTGTTGTAAAGCATCCATTGTGTGATAATGAGTCGCTAGAATTTTAGCTGTTTTCGCACCTACATGACGAATTCCTAAAGCAAAGAGTAATCGTTCTAAAGAATTTTTTTTACTATTCTCAATACTCTCTAATAAGTTATGAATACTCTTTTCACCAAAACCCTCTAACTCCATGAGTTCTTCTTTCTTTTCATATAGGTGATAAAAATCATCAAAAGTTTTCAGATACCCCATATTATAAAAATCTTCGACAATATTATCTCCAAATCCCTCTACATTCATCGCATTTCTTGAAACAAAGTGAATCAATCCCTCTATTCTTTTCGCATCACAATGTGGATTGACACAATAATAAGCAGATTCTTCTTCTTTTCTAACAAGTGGTTCATGACAAATTGGGCAATGTGTTGCCATTTGAAATGGAATTTCACTTCCATCTCTTCGTGATACTTCTGGGCCAATCACTTCTGGAATCACATCTCCTGCTTTCTTAATCTTTACCGTATCACCAATACGAATATCTTTACTAACGACATAATCTTCATTATGTAACGTTGTTTTAGAAATAACAGATCCCATTAATAATACTGGTTCTAATATCGCATTAGGCACAACTTGTCCTGTTCTACCTACTGTAAACTTAATGTCTTTTAATTTTGTTAGAACAATCATTGCTGGAAATTTATAAGCAGTAGCCCATTTTGGATATTTGACAGTATATCCACATTTTTCTTGATCATCTAACCCATTAACTTTGATTACAATTCCATCTATCTCATAAGATAGTGTTTCTCTTTTATCTGTCCATTCACGAATATAGTCTAATAATTCATTTAAATTAGACACTAACTTGATATTTGGGTTGACTGTAAAACCTAATTTTTCTAAAAATTGTAATGCTTCATAATGTGTGTTTAATCCATAATCTTTTGCATTGGGAATGTGATACATAAAACTAGATAAATTTCTACTAGCAGCAATACTACTATCTAACTGTCTTACACTACCTGCAGCAGCATTTCGGGGATTGGCAAACGGTTCTTGATGATTTTTCTTTCTCGTCTCATTTAATGCCTCAAATGATTTTTTAGGCATATAAATCTCACCACGAACTTCAATATCTATCTTTTCTTTTAAACGAAGAGGAATATTGCGAATAGTTCTTACATTATGGGTAATATCCTCCCCAGTTACTCCATCTCCTCTCGTAGCTCCTCGAACAAGTTCTCCATTTCGATATAATAAAGAAACAGACAACCCATCAATCTTCAGTTCACACACATAACTTGGATGACTCACATATTTTTTTACCTTTTCATCAAAATGAACAATTTCACTCTCATTAAACACATTACTTAAAGATAACATAGGAATCTCATGACGTACTTTTTGAAAATCATCAATCACTTCCCCACCAACACGTACCGTTGGTGAATCACTTCTCACAAACTCTGGATATTTTTCCTCTAACTGAATTAATTCATGAAGATAATTATCATACTCTTGATCAGTAATTGTCGGTTTATCCAATGTGTGATATTCATAACTTGCTCTATTTAATAATTCTACTAACTCATCGATATGTTTCTTTACATCTTGATTCATTTTATCACCAGTCCTTATTTTATAGAGAACAAAAGAAAAGTACTTACTTTTCCTCTTCTATAATTTGTTTCATATGTTCTAATACTTGTTCTTTTAAATCTTCTCTTTGAAGTGCAAAATCAATATTTGCTTTTAAATAACCAAACTGACTTCCAGTATCATAATAAGTCCCATCTATTTCACACATATAAAACGGTTCTTTCTTCATCAACTCTTTCATCGCATCAGAGAATTGATATTCATTTCCAACTCCCCTTTTCAACTGTTCTAAAACAGAGAATATCTCGGGTTTTACAATATAACGACCCAGCCCGGCAAAAAGACTTGGAGCTTCTTCTCTCTTCGGTTTTTCGACCATGGTCTTCAATTTACCAGTCTTCTCATCTTCCAGTTCTAGTATTCCATATCGTTCTACCACATCTTCTGTTACTTTCATTGTCCCAATCACAGAAGCATCATGCTTCTCATAAACATCAATTAATTGTTGTAAAGCAGGTCTTTCACATTTCATCAAATCATCCCCATACATCACAACAAACGGTTCATCACCGACAAAATTTTTTGCCAACAACACAGCATGTCCACTTCCAAGTGGTTCTCCTTGACGAATCGTATAAATACGTGCCATATTCGAAATCTCTTTTACCAACGTTAACTCATCTGTTTTTCCCTTTTCTTCAAGACGATGTTCCAACTCATAACTTTGATCAAAATAATCTTCAATCACTTTCTTATAAGGATTGGTAATCAGTAAGATCTCTTCAATCCCACTCTGAACAGCTTCTTCAATAATATAATGTAGCGTTGGTTTATTTACAATTGGTAACATCTCTTTTGCTACTGATTTTGTAACAGGCAAAAACCTAGTCCCCATTCCAGCAACAGGAATGACTGCTTTCCTAATCTTCTTCATCTTATTTCTCCTTTTGTAATGCGGAATAAGTCCAGAAAAACACAAGGATTCCTATTCCAATAATCGCAAACCAAACAAGTGGATTATCTCCATGTTCTGCCATAAATTCCTTAACTGGATTCATCAAATTATTTAATCCTTCCTCAATATTAAATAGTGTATACATATCTATACTCCTTTCTTCTGGATACTTTTATGTCCCTTTAATAATTTTCTTATTCCATGTGGATGAGCAAAAGCAATTGTCAAAATCGATTTATCAATCCCTACAATAACACCTTCCCCAAACTGGGTATGAATAATATGATCCCCTATTTTGTACTCAGCATTCTTATCAATCATATTTTCCTTTTTCGGGAAGAAACGAAATGCATTTTTTACTTCTTCTTGATCTTTTTCCAAATAAGTAGGATCAATCTCATCAATAAAGCGACTTGGAGGATTTTGACTATCCATTCCATAAATCGTTCTTCTCCGTGCATTCACAAGCCAAAGACTCTTCTTTGCTCTCGTAATCGCAACATAACATAGTCTTCTCTCTTCTTCTAATTCTTCCGGATCCATAAAAGAGTTATTATGTGGGAACAATCCCTCTTCCATACCAATCAAGAATACATAATCAAATTCCAATCCCTTTGCCGAATGAACAGTCATCAATGTCACAACTTGCCCTTGATTCTTATGTTCTTCTACATCTGCAACCAAACTAATCTCCATCAAAAACTCTTCCAAGGAAACAATTCCATTATTCTCTTCAAAACTTCTCGTAATAGTCTTAAATTCCTCTAAGTTTTCCAAGCGAATATCTGCTTCCATCGTTTTCTCATTGACAAGTTCTTGTTTCATTCCTGATTTGATCAATACTTCTTCCACCAACTCTGTCAAAGATAAATTTTGTTCTTTGATGATTAAATCTTCAATCATATGTTTAAATGTAAGTTCTTTTCCAGAATCAATGACTTCAAAAATCGATTTTCCTTCCATTTCCGCCTTTTTTGTTAAATTTTCGATTGTTTTCGCACCAATTCCACGCTTTGGTGAATTAATAATACGTAGTAAACTCACATCATCTCGTTGATTATAGATCAACCTCAAATAAGCGATCAAATCTTTAATTTCTTTTCGATTGTAGAAATAAAAACTACCAACTACTTTATACGGAATATTTTCTCTTAATAATGTTTCCTCCATATTTCTAGACTGCGCATTGGTTCTATATAAAATAGCGATATCTTCTGGCCTTACATGTTGATCAAACAATTTCAAGATCTCATTCATCACATAATTTGCTTCATCTTTCTCATCGAAAGCACGATGATAACGAATCTTTGTTCCCTCTTCATTTTGTGTCCATAAATTTTTATCTTTTCTTTTTTTATTGTTTTGAATTACACCATTGGCTGCATTTAATATTGTTTTTGTAGAGCGATAATTTTCCTCCAGCATAATAACTTTCGGATTTTTATAATCTTTTTCAAAGTTTAAAATATTACGATAGTTTGCTCCACGGAAGGAGTAAATACTTTGATCATTATCTCCTACCACACAAATATTACGATATTTCGCACTAATCATTTTAATTAAAATATATTGTGCCTCATTGGTATCTTGATACTCATCTACTAAAATATATTGAAAACGATCTTGATACTGTTTTAGTATTTCAGGATATTTACGAAACAGAGTAATAGGAAGTAACAATAAATCATCAAAGTCAACAGAATCATTTTGTTTTAACTTCTGCTCATATCTTGTATAGATCTCTACCACTTTTTCTTCAAAATCTGTCTGTGCAAATCTTTCATACTCAACAGGAGATAATAATTCATTTTTTGCTCCACTAATTTTATTTTTAATTGCTCTAGGATTATACTCTTTTGGATCTAACCCCATATTCTTCATAATCTTTTTAATTACAGTTAAGGTATCATCACTATCTAAGATTGTAAAATTCTTCATATACCCTAATTTCTCGTAATTTTCTCTTAAAATCAGTAAGCCAAAAGAATGGAAAGTTGAAATCTGTATTTGATATCCAATCGGACCTAACATCGATATAATACGTTCTTTCATTTCTTTAGCAGCTTTATTCGTAAATGTGATTGCTAAAATATGTTCTGGAGCAATCCCTACTTCTTCTAATAAGTAGGCAACTCTCGTTGTTAAAACACGGGTCTTTCCACTCCCCGCTCCAGCTAATACAAGAAGTGGTCCCTCAACCGTTGTTACCGCTTCTTTTTGTTGTTTATTTAGTGAATCTAAATTCATATCCCACCTCTATCATGACTACCTAAATCATACCATATTTTTCTATCTTTGATAAGACTTCTCTATCATTTTATCGATATTTCGCCTGAATTTCTTCTTCCGTATAACCATTGATCCGATCTAGTGTATCTTCAAAATCTTCACGAGACATTTCTTTCCATTTTACTAAATTACGAATCTGTTGAAACAACTTCTTCTTATTTGTTTTTAAATCTTTCATAAGTCTATTTTCCTCCTCCTTCTTTTCTTTTTTTAATAATTTGTACAGATAAAAGAAAAATATCAAACTAGCAGTTCCCATCGCAAGATTTCTCATCATATAATAAACATCAACCAAAGGATTTTTAAAATACCAATAAAAAAGTACACCGAGAAAGAACATCAACAATAAAATGATTTTTCTTCTTTTTTTCTTCATAGTTCACCGTTACCAGCATAACAAATCAAACAAATATTTTCCGTCGAAAAAGATTGCTAGGCCTTTTTCTTATACTACTTTTCCTATTTCGAATATACTATCTTTGAAAGAGAGGGATTTATGTTGAAGAAAATATGGATTTTTATTGTGGGTATACTCGTGATTGGAATCATTTGCATTCTTTATTTCTTTATGACAAAACCACAATCAGATTTAAAGAGGATAAAAGTAGCTGAAGTAACACACAGTATTTTCTATACTCCACAATATGTCGCAAAACATTTAGGTTATTTTGAAGAGGAAGGATTAGATGTAGAGTTTTTTCTAACCCCAGGTGCTGATAAAGTAACATCTAGTGTATTATCAGGAGATGTTCAAATCGGTCTTGCTGGTAGTGAATCAACAATCTATGTTTATAATCAAGGAGAAAAAGATTATCTAGTCAATTTCGCAGCACTCACTAAGCGAGATGGGAGTTTTATTGTCGCAAGAGAAAAAATAGAAGATTTTACGCTAGAAGATATGGTTGGGAAAACAGTCATTGGTGGTAGAAAAGGTGGTATGCCTGTAATGACATTTGCTTGGGCACTCAGTGAGAATGGAATTGATCCAGAAAAAGATGTCAATATCGATACCAGTGTAGAATTTGCAGCCATGAGTGGATCGTTTATTGGAGGAAATGGAGACTTTGTCAATCTATTTGAACCAAACGCATTACAATTAGAAAAACAAGGTTATGGCTATGTCGTCGCATCATTAGGAGAACTTGGAGGAGTTGTACCATATACCGCTTACCATGCAAGAAAAAGTTATATTGAAAATAATCAAGATGTCATTCAAGGATTTTCAAATGCGATTCAAAAAGGAATTGATTACACACTCACTCATTCCGATGAAGAAGTAGCAAAAGTAATTATCGATGAATTTCCAGATACTTCTTTAGAAGATGTAGAAGAAATTGTAAAACGCTATCGTAATAATGATTCTTGGTTTGATACTACTTATATCCAAGAAGAAGACTTTTATCACATTCAAGATATTATGGAAAATTCAGGAGAACTAGAAAAACAAGCTCCATACGAGAAACTAGTAACTACTGAATTTGCGAAAAAGTAATATGAAACCAATTGTAAAAATTGAACACTTAAAAAAGACATACCATACCAAGCAAGGAGAAACAGAAGCAATAAAAGATGTTTCCTTTGCACTAATGCCAGGAGAATTTATTGCGATTGTAGGTCCTAGTGGATGTGGAAAATCAACCATTCTCTCCGTTCTCTGTGACTTATTAGAAAAATCTGGTGGTACGATTGAAAAAGAAGAAAAAACATCCTTTGGATATATGTTACAACAAGATAGTTTATTTCCGTGGCGTACTATTTTAGAAAATTGTTTATTGGGGTTAGAAATTACAAATCAAAATACAGAAGAAAATAAACAACATGTTTTAAACTTATTAGAAACATATGGATTAAAAGAATTCATTCATAGTTATCCATCTAATTTATCTGGTGGTATGAGACAGAGAGTAGTATGAATGTTATATAGACACAGGTAATAATTAAGCAAAGTTGTTTATAGCCATTATAAATAAAGGGAAAGAGGTAAAATATGTTATTAGATAATAATACAAAAAAAGTCATAAATTTAATAAACAATTTTGATAATTTAAACAATATTGATAAGTTAAAATTAAGCATTTATATATTAGAAAACAAAAAATTTAATGTTAATTTTAATACTAGAGATATAATCATTCTTTTAAAGAAAGTTTTATCTAATTTAGATTCTAATTATCGTAAAACTATTATTCATTTTAGCAAATATAAATATTTATTATTTTTTTCCGCCAAGTATTTAGAATTAAATGATTTAGAAAAGAAAAAATTTACTGTAGAAATGTTATTTAATATTTATGAAACTGATTTTAATGATAAAATAATTAACAATAATATAAATAATTATTTATTAGTATATGATTATTGTTATGCTCTATTAAGCAAAATACCACATTGACTTAACTTATGTGGTATTTTAGTTAAATAAAACCCTAGTAGTCAAATTAAGACTATTAGGGCATTTTTTATTATTTAAATTAACTATTATATTCATTAATTAATTTCAAAAATAATCTGCAAATGGAATAGAATTAGATTTTTTTTAGTGACTTATTACTTTTTCATTACCGTATATGCTAATCCTTATATTCTTCGTCAAGTTCTAATATTTTTTGATCAATTTTATTTAGCATTTCGTCTGTTTCATTATTTTCGAATTTGAAATTTTTGATTATCAATTTCTTTCATTTTATTTTCTAATTCTTCATCATAAAATTTTTCTCTATATTTAGTATAACTAAATATATTATACACTATTTTACTCTACTTGTCTGCCATTTGACAAGTTGTTTACTTCATCTATCTAAAAGATAGAATTAATTAAAAACATTTAAAGACTTTTATATCAAAGGTATTTTAAAAACAAGTATTAAGATTTGGAACTAAATATATCACTAACAGTTCAAGTGGAATTGATACCAGAAATTATGATAAAGATAGAACAATATTTAATTATAGTTTTATATCTTTATCTAAACCCACTTTGCGAGAACAAGTCTATTCTAAATTGAAAGATAATAAGATATATTATAACGATAGCAAGAATACAAACTTATTAAATGGTGCTATCGTTACAAGTGGAAAAGAATTTTTTTATGGTTTGAGAATGAAGTTTTAAAAAAGTAATAGAATTCATCAGCTTGGAAAAAATAAAGGAAAAACTATTTTATTACCAAGTATAAAATCTAATGTACCAAGATAATTATTTTAAATTAACTAGTGATTGAAAGATTAACAAAATATAGACAAAAATGATTACAAATTTCTTTCTATTCCTCAAACTTAAAATATGTAAAGGAGAAAGATAATGAAATATAATATTATTGATATTGTGGATAATAAATTAACTGATACTAAGTTAAAAGAAATCGTCAATAAAAAATTATATAAAATTATTGAACTAATGGAGTTTCATGTTAATTACTCTAGATAGATGTTATAATAGTATGGGTTATAAGTTTAACTTTAAACTTAATTATTACCTTAAGTTAGGAGGTAATAGTTATGAATGAAATGGAGAGTGTTTTAAGTAAGAAAGTATTAAGAGTTGGTATTTATTTAAGATTGTCTAATGAAGATAGAGA
>CALVJU010000021.1 GCA_944332375.1 uncultured Bacilli bacterium | reverse complement strand
TGAGTATCGGTATTATTTCCATACCCTGGGAAGTGTTTTAATGTATAAGAAACACCTGATTCTTTGCTGGCAGAGATGACAGTTTCCGCATACGTTGAAGTCAATTCCGTATTCTCCCCGATTGTTCTTTCATACATATAATCATTAGGATCTACAGAGACATCCACAACAGGAGCAAGATTTAAATTGATACCAAGATTTTCTAATAAACGATTTTTTTCAATCGTATCTTCACGAATACGATCAAAACCTCCTTCTTGGTATAATGTTCGTGGAGATTGAAATCTAGCAGAGGCAAGTTTTGGATTACTACTCACTCTTACAACCGTTCCTCCCTCTTCATCTACAGCGGTAAGAATTGGAATTTTAGAAACATCCTGTAGTTGTTGAATCATTGTTTGTACTTCTTCCGTTGTTTTTCCTTTAAAATCTTTCCCATAAAAGACATAACCCCCAAATTGATATGTTTTCAAAGTATCCACAGGATCAACATCTGGATAACGAACTAATAATATCTGGGCAATCTTTTCATCCGTTGTCATCTGATTCAACTTCTGATATGCTTTTTCATATGAGTCTTGAAAAATACCTTGATCTTGCCAAAGTTCAGGAATTTGCTCTGTATCTTGATGAGTGACTTTCTCAAATTCAAATGTTTCTTGTTCTTGTAACATTTTATTTGGATCTATATTCTCCATTGGTTTCAATATTACTACATCGCCAGGAACAAAGTCATACTCCCCTTTTGGAAAAGAATAAATCAAATGATGTTCATCTTGAATTGTAAATGTATCTTGATCCACTTGAATCACTGTTGCCAATAGTTCTTTTTCATCTGCTTTCTTTGTCTTTTCTTCTTCTTTTGTCTTTTGTAGCATAAAAAAGGCAATCAGTCCCCCTACAACAACAAGAAATAAAAGAATCAAAATCATAACTGTTTTTTTCTTCATCATCAACCACCTCTGTAAGAAAAAAGAACTAACAGTGAAATCAACTACTTAGTTCTTACAAATATCTTCTCTCTCTTTATTTCAAAAAATTAAATAATAAAATGATGTAAAAATTAGTTAAATAACTAAACTTATATTGAAATGATTTACTGAACTCATAAGTCGCCACTGTTTTATCAACAAAATTAACAATCCAACTTTCCAAATACCTTGGTGCAAATGGATTACTAGGAAACATATGACATTTAATAATATCTTCTTCCAAAGGACTTATATCAAAATAAGTTTTCGCATTTTCTACTGCATCTTTTGGGTGAGATACAAATTGAATCAGTTTTCCTTTTTTTGAAGTGTCCTTACTATTTTCAAAAAAATCATGCAATAATCCTGCACGTGCAACTTCTTTATAATGTAGTCCTAAACGGCGTGCAATTAAATAGGAGTAATAAGATACTCTAAGTGAATGTTCTAATCTTGTAATCCCCCCGTGTTGTTGAATATCCCCAATTCTAGAGAATTCTTTATGTTCTAGAATATCTTCAATGAAATGATAATATTCTAAATTCATTCTATACTTTTCCATACTAAGTCCCTTCTATGAACGTTACTAATACATTATATCACATTTTTCACTATACTTACATCATATTTTCCTAATTTCTGCATTTCTTTCCCTTTGATTTAAGTAAACCCTTTATTTTCAAAGAAAAAACTCTACAAATATTTTTGTAAAGTTTTTCTCATTAAGCATAGTTTGCTTTCTTATTTCCTGCTTCTTCTAATAAAATTTGAATTGCATATTCACGGTATATCTGACTATCCTCTTCTCTTCCCTCTTTTTTTGCTTTTCGATACAAATAGGTAAAGATCATAAGTTGTTCATTTTTCGAAAACTCATCATAATTTTTATGATTTGGTAGTGGTCTCATTCTGTAATCTCCAGAGTTTCGTCAGTTGGTTGAATTTGAACATAAGTATTTCCATCATTTAACATCACCGTGCTTCCATCTAAATAAGTATATTTTGTTTTACTACTTCTACCGTTTTTCTCCCAATGAATTGGAACTGCATAACCATTGGTGATAAAATATCCATCTCCACTGGCCACATCATCTATATCTTGTCTACCATAATTATCGATAGAATGATTACTCATTTTTTGAATAATAATATTCTTTGTATAATATTGTTCATTGGTTTTTTTATCTACATGGGCATATCCATCCATATCTCTTAAATAAACTTCTCTTTCTGTGTCATAAGTATAACCCGTTGTATGATAAGAAGAATAACGAATTCCAATATGATTCGCAAGCATACTGCCATCTTGTTCTTCTAAAGAGATAGGATCAACAGAGTAAGAAAAATTTTCAAAATCTTGACTTGTCGTCGCATATCCTTTGCTATCTGCTGCTTCTTTCAAATTTTCAATACTCGTAAATACATTATGAGGAGCTGCAACACTTTGATCTCGCCAATAAGCTTCTTGAGCATTGGTAATTCCATTTAAATTATCAACACCTAATAAATCAATATCGTTTTTCGCAAACTCACTCCATCCATAGTGTCCATAAATCGCATCATTTTCTAAAGCATAATCTAGAAAATAATGACGAGCACTTCGTACTGGACCAATTAATTCCGTATCTTGATCTTTAAAAATCGCCATCAATCGTGTCAGTCCACCCTCTACAATAATCTCATAAGTTAGATAGGCATCTTGAAGTCCAGCGTGAGCAGTATAGCCAACATTATTATCAATCATCACTGCAATTGGCCTTTCATCACTATCAAGATCGAGAATTTGTAATTTCTTTTCCGGTTTTGTAATTGTTTCCATCGCCCCTTTTAAAGGAGCTCCGTTGCGATAAACAAGAAAATATCCGCCTAAAACAACAACTAAGATCAAAAGAATTAGAATAATTGGCAACTTTTTTGTTTTCTTCTTCGTTGTTTTTCGTTTTCTTCTCTTCATAAGTTCCATCTCCTAAACTCATTGTATCATAAAAGTTGGAAACGATAATTTCCAACTTTTTCTTTTTTCCCTTTATTTGTCAAGTAGATGTTAAGAATTACTGAAATAACTGTAGCAATTCTTCACTCGTCAATTTAGAAAGAACTAATTCACCGCGCTCTTTTCCTTCAATAATTTGGTCGGAAAGTGCTTTCTTTTTCTCTTGTAACTCTATAATTTTCTCTTCAATGGTACCAGTTGCGATAAATTTTAATACTTCCACAGTATGTGTCTGTCCAATACGATGGGTTCGGTCTGTAGCTTGATTTTCTACTTGTGGATTCCACCATGGGTCCAAATGAATCACTTCATCCGCACAAGTTAAATTTAATCCTGTTCCCCCTGCTTTCAAGGAAATTAAAAAGACAGGAACATTATCTTCGTGAAATTGATGAACCATATTCAAACGTTCTTCCGCTTTGGTCGCACCATCCAAATAATGATAAGTAATTTTACGCCCATCTAACAACGGCATGAGATTTCTCAAGGCAGATGGAAATTGTGAAAAAATTAATATTTTATGATGATTTTGGATTAACTCTTCTACAATTTGTAACAAGGTAATAAACTTACTACTCACTTCGTGGTAATTTTCAAATATTAAATTAGGATCAATACAAATTTGTCGTAATCGTGTCAAAAGCGATAATATAAAGAATTGGTTTTGAGAAACGGTGCCTTGTTCTTCTAATGACTGAATTTCTTTCTTTGCCTTTTCTAACTCAGAAAGATAAAGTGCCTTTTGTTCCTCACTTAATTCCACATAGACTTTGTTTTCTAACTTATCTGGCAGATCTTTCAATACATCCTTCTTTCTTCTACGTAAAATAAAGGGACGAATTTGATGATTTAATTCTGTATAGTCATTCTCATCGCCAAAAGTCTCACGGAATGTATTCAAGTCTCCTAAATATCCTGGCATAATAAAATCCATGATACTCCACAATTCATAAATGGAATTCTCAAGTGGTGTTCCCGTTAGAGCAAATTTCACACGTGCCTTGACTGCTTTGGTCGCAAGGGTTGTATCAGACTTTGGATTTTTGATATTCTGTGCTTCATCTAATACCATGGTATCGAATGACATCTCTTGATATAAATCGATATCCTGACGTAGCAAGCCATAAGAAGTAATATAAACTTGACTCTTTTCCCGTAGTTTTTGAACTCTTTTAGCCCTTGTGTCATTAACAATTGTTATTTTTAAATCTTTCCCAAACTTTTGAAATTCTTCTTTCCAGTTATAAATCAAAGAAGTCGGAACAACAATCAGCATTTTCATCTCAGGATCTTTCTGTTCTAAGAAACGATGGCGCATATAAGTAATCGTTTGAATACTTTTTCCTAATCCCATCTCATCCGCAAGAATTCCCCCAAATTCACATTCAGAAATCGTATACATCCATTGTACCCCTACTTTCTGATATGCTCTTAAAACCTTATTTTCTTCTTCTGTAAACTGGATCTTACGATCTTTATAATCTTCAAACTGTTGAACAAGTTTTTGAATATTCTGATCCACTTGATAATAATCCATTCCCGAAAATGAAAGTAATTTTAAGCTTTGATACTTCGGTATAACAACACTTCCCTCTCCCATCGCTTGGAGGGGGATTGCTAATTTCTTCTGAGTTTCTAAAACAGACTGAAGGCCTTCATTTCCTTCCAATGATAAATAATCTCCTGACTTCATTTTATAAAACTTCTTTTTTTGTTGTAGACTCTTTAAAAGCGTTGTAACCTCTTCTGGATCAATGCCATCAATTGAAAACTGATAACTCATAATCCCATCCGTACCGATCTGAAACGTATTTTTTACAGAAGTTTTCTTGTGAATTTTTGTTTTCTTTAACTGATTAGAAACATATATATCATACTTTTTCGCAAGCTGATAAAGTCCTGTTTGTAAAAAAGCACAAGACAATTCTGGATCTTTTAAGACAAAGATTCCCTTTTTTGGAAGTGTTTGAAATCCATAACGATTTAAATCTTGAATCATTTGTTCTTCCTGTTCTAACAAACGTGTAACATAAATATCTTGAATATAATTTCTAGGGCTTAAAATATTGATCTCTTCTTTGGAATATTGGGCTTTCACAAAGGACACAATATCACCCTCTCGCTTCTCAAAATACATTTTATAATGAGGTTTGTCAAAGGAGAAATGATCTTTTAATGCGTCTTGTACTTCTTCGCTTAGTGAAGTACATAATTCTAAAAACTCATTGGCAAATTCTTTATAAAAAGCCTTAGTAATTGTCACATCTTCTCGTTCATTTTCTACCATTGTCTTTAAAAATAAAGCTGTTTTCTTAGATACGTGATAACAAGATCGTTGATAGAGAAAATAGGTATAATCTGAAAGAATCGGTTCGATCGAAGATACTGGAAAACGAAGAGTAAATGCATCTTTTTCTTTTTTCACCGTAATAGGAAGTTGAAATTGTTCTTGTATTTGTATATGAGGTAATATTTCACGGGCAGTAACAAGTGTAAATGCCTTGCCTTTTAATAATCCTAAAAAAATCGCTAGTAAATCTCCTTTTAAAATAATATTAGAAGAACTCTGGTAAAAAGAAGAGAGTCCACCCTGCTCCTTTAATTCAATATATAACTTTGTGAAGTGAAGGATTTCTTCGTCTTGTTTTGAAAAACAATACTGATTGGTATCATAAGTAAAATACTTTCCCAGTGTGATTTCATAATTGGGTTTTTGATAATTTAATAAAAATGGAATTAATACCTTCTTTAGTGTATACTTCTTATCTGTTCCGATCTTTAAATTTAACTCATAAATAGGAGCAGTAGAAATTTGTTTTAATTCAACTTCTAATTCAATCTCTCTTTTTTTCTTTTTCGTCTTTAGTGTGCGAAATAATAGTTCTTGAAAACGATCTTCTTCTTTTGGAAAAGACAAGGTATCAAATTGGGAAAAGGCATGTTTTAAAGCAAGGGCTAAATGTCCACAATTTGGTTGAAGACAACTACAAGTTTTCAATTTCACTTCTTTTTTTCTTGTCAAAACAAATTGTATCGTCAAAGAATCATAGTGATAAGTGAATTTTAAATCTTGATTTTCAGGAGTCACTTCTATCAGTTTCAATTGTTTCTCATCTAAAGAAAGACTTGCTAGATAAGAATCCATTCCTACCACATTCGCAATCTCTTCTATTTTTACAACAGCCATATTTCCCACCTCCATCTATCAGTATACCATAGAAAACCTCTTTTGTGAGAGAAAAGCACAAAAAAAGTGTGAGAGAAAAGCACAAAAAAAGATATCAAATAGAAACTTTGATATCTTATTTTTCACGATTGATATGATCCTCGTAGAAAATCGCATCTGGTTTTTTCTTAAAAATCTGTGCGATTCTTACAGCCATATCATAAGTAAGTCTTCTTTTACCATTTTCAATTTGGCAATAGAAAGGCTTGCTAATTTCTAGCTTTTCTGCCATTTCTCTAGCAGTTAATTTTTTCTTTTTTCTTAATTCTTTTAATTTTAGGTACATACTACTTCTCTCCCTTTCGAGCATATTATAACACATTTCGAGCGCAAAGTCTACCATTAGTGTACTGTAATTGTAAAATAAATGTGAGAAAATGAATTTGAAGTACTTGGAAGAAATTACCATTTGGAGGATGTGTATTATGACGAATTTAGAAATGGTAAGTCAGTATGCTGTATTTAGCGATAATATTAAAGCTTACCGGAAAGAGAGAGGGTTTACGCAAGAAGTACTAGCGGAAAAATCGGAGTTATCCATTTCTTACATCAAACAAATTGAATCTTGTAAAGAGTATAAGAATTTAACACTGACTTCTATTTTAAAATTGTCAAAAGCATTAGAAGTTCCAGTGAATCAACTTTTTCACAAGAGATAAGGAGAACGCTTAGTTCTCCTTTTCGTTTGCGACATTATGATAAACATGATTAACATCTTCACATTCATCTAACAATTGAATTGCTTTTTCAAATGTTTCTAGGTCTTCCCCTGTAAGAGTCACTTTTTCTTTCGCAAGCCATGTAATCTCATCTACTTCAAAAGTAAGTTTTGGATCAATGGTATGGATAGCTTCTTTCATACTGTAAAGATCTTGCGGATCTCCATAGATGAGTAATAGATCATCTTGTTTTTCAATATCTTTAAAATCAACATCATGTTCAATAAAGGCATCCATGACTTGTTCTTCATCTAATCCTTTGACTCCTAAAATAGCCAAATTCTCATACATATAAAGAACACTACCAATCGCACCCATTTTGATATGACATTTATTGACAACTGCACGGACAGCACTTACGGAACGATTCACGTTATCTGTCAAGCATTCTACGATGAGTGTAGAACCACTTGGTCCAAATAATTCATAACGAACTGTTTGATAAGCTTCATCAACACCACTATTGACTTTATCGATTGCTCTTTTAATAATATCGTTTGGTACTTGTTCTTTATGAGCACGTTCTACAAGACGTTTTAAAACACTATTACTTTCTAACTCTACACCACCTGTTTTGGCTGCTTGATAAATTTCACGAGCATACATGGAATATAGTTTTGCTTTGGCTGCTCCTGTTTTTTGAATACTTGCTTTTCTTACTTCATAAGCTCTTCCCATTGTTTCACTCCTCTTCTCTTCCTAATGACATGACTTTGACAGAGCATCTTTGGCAGCTAAATTCTCTGCTTCTTTTTTGGAATGAGCAACTCCCTCTCCGTAAATCATATCATCTATTTTTACAATCACTGTAAATGTTTTATGATGTGCTGGTCCAGATTCTTTTGTTACAATATACTCTAAAGAACGTTTATCTGTCTGTACTTGTTCTTGTAAGATAGACTTATAATCATCAAAGAAATCTAACGATTCATCTTCCATGATAGGAACAATATAAGTTTCCATAAAAGAAGAAACTTCTTGATACCCCTTGTCTAAGTAAAGGGCACCTAGAAAACTTTCAAAGATATCAGCAACAATCGCTTTACGATACTTTCCTCCATTTTCTAACTCCCCTTTCCCTAGTCTCAAATCATCATTGAGTCCAAGTCTTGTAGAATATAAAAAGAGTGCATTTTCACATACTAGATGACTTCGTTTCTTTGTCATTTCTCCTTCTTCCATATCTTCTTTATGATAAAGATAGTTACTTACAAAAAGTTCTAATACCGCATCTCCTAAATATTCTAAGCGTTCATAACTTTCTGTTCCCATCTCGTTTGCATAAGAAGTATGGGTAAATGCTCTTTCATAGAGTTCTGGATTTTCTGTTTGAATATGATATTTTTTTAAAGTTTCCACGCAACATCACCACATCTATTGTATCACAACCCTAAGATTGTCCCAAGAGTTTTTTCACGCGTTTTTCAATTTTTCCTAAATTCCAGATAATGAGTAAAAGTGGAAGCGTCAAGATCAAAGTTAAAAGAAGATAAGTGTGATCACTAGAGCCTAACAGATTTACAAGCAAATAAATCAAGAAAAAGGAGAAAATTCTTCCAATATTTAATATTACTTCTCTGAAAGCAACATGTTCAACACAATCCTGTTTTACATGGGCAATATCAATCATATTGTGAGCATAATGTTCGAATCCAAAATCACGAATGGGACTGAGTAGATGATAAAAAATATTATATAAAAGAATCGTTGTTGGACTTACTTCTATAAAGTAAAGAAAACAAGAGATAAAAATGCCAAAAACTGAAAATACTGTATATTTCATAATTTGTGGTCCTAGTAATCTTTTCCCTATTACATAGGATACAAGAGCAGCGATAAGTGAAAAGAATGATTTTAATATTCCAAGAGAAAACTCACTTCCAAAAGAAAAGTAGATAAGTAACGGTAATACAATATTATTAAGAGAATCTTTGCTCATTCCTTCTAAAAAAGCTTCCCAATATGCATGTTTTAATAATGGTTCTTTTTTTACCTTCTTTAAATAGGATAACAGAGAAACTTTATGGTGCCTCATTGAGATTTTTAAGCGGAAAGAGAAAAGAAATAAGAAAAATAACAAAATTGTTAATAAACAAAACGTCAGTTGATAAGATCCTAAAGTAATCAAAGATCCAAGGGTGATTGGAACAATCATATTCATGATTTTAGAAAACGTATTGGAATATCCAATATAACGTATTCTCTGATCTAAATCATTAAATTCATGTACCATGATGTTGTAAGAAAACCAGTAAAATCCTTCCCCTATTCCTTGAATCAAGGCTAAAAGAAAGAGATAGGAATTTAATTCTTTCTGAAATGTGAGTAACAAAACTAAAAAAAGAAATTGAATAAAAATACCAATCCGATAAAAAACAACATACTCTTTACTAGAAAATGTATGCGATAGAAATACAAACATACCTCCTAATAATAATCTCTCAATCAAATAAAAAAATAACATTGCATTCATTCCACACGTTTGTAAAATAAAGATACTAAAAAAAGTATCAATTAAAATTCGTAGAATACCACTAAAGTTATGGATGATCATTAATCTCTTGGCATGTTCACTCAATCGCATAAACCTCACCTCTATTTTTAGTATAATGAATGAAACAGGAAATGACAAGAAAAACAAGATTGGTTTACATTCTCATTTGTTTCTTGTATAATATTACTGTATGAGAAAATGGATATTGAAATTAATTACGGCATACCAAAACATGCCTCTTTCTAGCCATGGTCATTGTAAATTTGTACCGACATGTAGTGAGTACACGAAACAAGCAATCATGTGTTATGGCGTTTGGAAAGGGTCTTGGTTGGGTTTTAAGAGAATTCTTAGGTGTAATCCATGGAATCCTGGAGGATATGATCCTCTACCGAAAAAAGATGGAAAGGAAGTAAGAAAATGAAGAAAAAGCTCATATTCACATTTCTATGTATTGGTGTTTCTCTTTTTACAGGTTGTTTTAAAAGGGATGATTTGGAAAATGTACAGATTACAACGACTTCATACCCGATTCAATATATTGTAGAAAGATTATATGGAGAATATAGTACAATTGAAAGCATTTATCCAAGAGAAGTTGATATTAACAATTATGAACTTACTGATAAACAAATTCGTGATTTTAGTGATTCTAGTCTCTATATCTTTAATGGTTTATCCAATGAGAAAGACTATGTTGTTCCACTATTTGACTACAATAAAAACATTAAAATTATTGATACTTCACAGAGTATGGAATATACCAATGATGTAGAAGAATTATGGTTAGATCCATCAAACTTTCTAATGCTTACAAAGAATGTAAAAGATGGATTACAAGAATATATTACAGATCGTTATTTACAAAACTATATTGATGAACAATATGAGACGCTAAAGGTGGAAGCATCTACTTTAGATGCGAATTTAAAAACAATCGCGGAAAGTAGTTCTAATAATACAATCGTTGTTTCAAGTGACTTATTTCGGTTCTTAGAAAAATATGGTTATACCGTGATTTCTCTAGAGGAAAATGATCAATTAACCGATAAAACAGTAGTAGATGTAGAAAATCTGATTGAAAATGGAGCAATTGATTACATTTTCTTAAAAGAAGGAGAAGAGATGAATCAGACGATTCAAACACTAGTCGATGAAACAGGAGTTGAAACGTTAACCTTAAAAACACTATCTAACATTTCAGAAGAAGATAGTAATAATCATGAAGATTATATTACAATCATGAATCAAAATATGGATTTATTAAAACAAGAAGTATATGATGAGTAAGCAATACTTGACTTTACAAAGAGAATATGGTAAAGTTAAATGCAGTGATTTAAAAAAAGTTAAGGAGGAATATTATGGCAAAAAATGTAACAGCAAAGAAACCATTGTTTGGAAATGCTAGAAGTCATGCCTTAAATGCAACTAGAAAAAAACAAGGAGTTAATTTACAAAAAGTAACAATTAACGGAAAATCAGTTCGTGTGAGTGCAAGAGAACTTAGAAGTTTGAAAAAAATGTTAAATCAATAAAAGAGAATCCGATATCGATTCTCTTTTTTTATACTTGATAATTTGTTCCAATCCAAACACTGAGTCCAAAGATAAAAATCCAAAGGGCAATAAAATAAGGAATACTCTTTTCAAAATGAAATCGAGCAATGGATCCTATGCGATCTAAGAAAGAAGATAAAAAGCTAAGTAGATAAATGGATATCAGACTACTGATTTCAAATGGTAAGAAGTAACTACAAAGAATCGTTACAACACCAAGCAAGAGTCCATATAATACTTTTCCAATAGGAGTCATGGGACTTGTTTTGGAATCTGTGATCAAGTAAATGGAATAAAATAAAATACTATGACTCAGGATCAAATAAATAGGATACCAATATCCAAGGCCTGAAAACATACCAATAAAAGTACTCATTCCAAATATGGTCAATAAGTAAGTAACTGTAATCTCCCATTTGATGTTTTTCTTATAACACAAATAGAGAAATAATATACCAAGTAATAAACTAGATGTTGTACCAATTGCTCCTGGGACACTACCTAGTAAGAAATCCATAATACTACCAAAAGGTGTTACTAAAGAGCGATATCCTTTTAAATTATTATTTTCTATCATCGTACTAGATGTCGGTAGTTGGTTTTGTACTTCATAAGTATTTAAATAAGTTCCTCCCTGTATCACAAAGGTAATAAGAAGAACAAATAAAATACTGATGATTGTAGGATTTCCAAGTTTATGATTTGGAACGATAAGTTCTATAACTGATAAAAGAATACTACCAATTGTTACAACGATCAAGGAGGCTTGCATTGGTAATAAACAAGCATATATAAAACTAAGCGATAACAGTTCTAGCCAATGATAACGTGTGATCTTTTCTTTTTTGATCTGTTTTCCAAGCCAGTAAACAAGTAGTCCTGGAACGACACTACAAAAGATCAATAACAAAGGAAATACCATTTCAGATGTAGTCATGTTTCCATGTAGATATGGATAAATTCCATTTTTAAACCAGGCAAAGAAAAGTAATGGAAGTAAGGAAATCACAAGTATTTTTTGCATTCTTGTCGCATCTTGATCATTTTTCACAAAAGGCCCTATTTGTAATACTTTCTGTTTCATGATTTCCCCCCTTTCCACCATTTTTTGATTTCAATCATATCTTCGCAAAGATTTTGATGGGTAGGACAGATGTAAGAACATAAACCACATTCCATACAACGCTCTACTTCTAATTGTTCTAATAATTTTTTATTTTTTTTCTGATAAGCATCTTTGATTAAAATTGGATTTAATTTTGCAGGACAACGCATGATACATTTCCCACAAGAAATACATGGTAATGGTTGTTTTACTTCCGTTGGAATGAGAGCTAAAACACAACTGATCTCAGGAGATAAAACAAGTTCGTCACTCGCAATTGCTTTTCCTCTCATCGCACCTCCAGCAACTAAAACAACGTTTTCTTCAGAATATCCTTGCATAGCTTCTACAACATCTTTGACAAGAGTTCCTATTTTTATCTTGACATTATATTGCTTTTGAAATCCTTCCCCACTAAATGTTACAATTCGTTCTGTCAATGGCTTATGATATTTTAATGCTTCATATATTGCAAAGATCGTTGCGACATTATTCACAACAATTCCCTTTTCCATAGGGATTTCTTTATAGTTTGTATGGCAAATTTCTCTTACAAGAGTTCTTTCCCAACCAATTGGATAATGGTCTTCTACTAATTTCATACGAATATTTAAATAAGTGCCAAGATAATTATTAATTTTATGAATTAAACCAGTATTTTTTTTAGAAACAGCAATCACAGCTTCTTCCATATGATTGATTTCTACAATTGCATCGATTGTTTCTAATATTTCTTCACATTTTTCCATAAATAAAACGGTATCCGAACTGACATATGGATCACACTCTGTCGCATTTACAATGAGTGTTGTGAGTTTCTTATCGGTATTATACTTCATATAAGTAGGAATCGCATCTCCTCCTAATCCTACAATTCCCGTATCTAAAATCGTTTCTAAAAATTCTTTTTTCGTGTATTGATTTATTTTTTTCTGATAAGGAAGATCTTCTAAATACGTATCTTTCCCATCATTTTCTATTTTTACACAACGAACTTTCTTTCCATGATAATCATATTTTTCTACAAACCCTACGACATATCCTGAGACACTGGAGTGAATTGAAATCTTGTTTGGTTCTTTTCTTTTTCCAATAATGGTTCCAATACAAACATGATCTCCTTTTTTGACAAGTGTGGTAATATCTTCATCCCCTCCACTGGCTAGAGGAATATAGACATATTTTGGGTATAAATAATTGGCTAAGATTTTCTTGGATTGATTTTTTAAATCGCTCAACATACTTCCCATTTTATCACCATCCCATTAGTTTCATTATACATGTTTTT
>CALVJU010000020.1 GCA_944332375.1 uncultured Bacilli bacterium | reverse complement strand
ATTCGTAAATTTAAACCAGATCTAGAAAGTATTGATGATTTCTTAAGAACAGGTACATTAACACCATATATGGCAAGATTTCTAGAGGCTTGTGTCAAAGCAAAATTAAATATTATTATCTGTGGAGGAACAGGTAGTGGTAAAACTTCTTTATTAAATGTATTATCTAGTTTTATCAATCCTGCAGAACGTATTATTACGATTGAAGATGCAGCAGAATTACGTTTACATCAGGAACATGTGATTTCTCTAGAAACAAGATTAGTCAATTATGAGGGAAGTGGAGAAATCACCATTCGTGATTTAGTAATTAATTCTCTTCGTATGAGACCAGATCGTATTATTGTTGGAGAAGTACGTGGAAAAGAAGCATTTGACATGTTACAAGCCATGAATACAGGACATACTGGTAGTATGACCACCATGCATGCCAATGGACCTATAGATGCTTTAAATCGTCTCGAAACAATGATTTTAATGGCTGGTATGGAAATCCCAATTCGTGCCATCCGTGAATATATTGAAAATGCCATTCATATTGTCATTCATATCTCTCGTATGGCAGATGGAAAACGTAAAATCGTTGATATCTCAGAAGTCGTCGGATTTGAGGAAGACGAAATCAAATTAAAACCAATCTTTACATTTACACAAACCGGTGTCTTAGATAATGGAGAAGTAGACGGTGAATTTAAATTATTAAAATATGTACCAAAGGTATATCAAAAAATTAAAGCCGCTGGTATTGATGATTTAGAAGATATTTTTGGAAAATAAAAGGGGTGAATGAAAATGAATGAAAATCCTATCATGTCAACATTTAGTATCAATCAAACAGAGAAACCAACCAATCAGGATTTAGCGGTCATCTTTCACCCTTCTAGTGTAGTTGCTCGTTATGAATATGTAGTTACCAAAGATGGAACAGCGGGTACTTCAATCCCTGTTACTGGTAATGTCGATGTTCCTATTTATCTATTAGAAAGTGGAGAATATCAAATCACAGTTCGTACTTATGATCAAACAGGAGCGCATTTAGAAGAAAAAAATAGTGGTACTTATGTCATTGATAAAGAAAAACCTAGAATCAATGTCGGAGAACGTTCTTTGACAATGGAACTAGGAAGTACCTTAAAACCCATGGAAGGAATTGTTGTTACAGATAATCATGATGGGGATCTATTAGATAAAGTTACAACAAATTATGATAGTCTTGATTTTACAACTCTAGGATTAAAAACACTAACTTATACGGTTACCGATGAAGCTGGAAATACCGCAACAGAAAGTATTACCATCAACGTAATAGAATCAACAAGTAATCAATTACAACTAACCCAAATTAGTATTATTACTATTTTATTTATTATCATTATTATTATTTTAAGATATCGTCATATGTTAGCTTTAGAAAAAAGAATTTCAAAGTATGCCCTAGAACCTCTTGTTGATACTTCCAAATCTGTCTTTGATAAAATCTTAGATTTCTATTATCGAATTATTTTAAAAATTTCTCATGTCTTAGAAAAGTCTGTTTTCTTAAAGAAATATGCGAAAAAGTATGATAAATATGCAGGAACAGTAAACAAACGATATAAAAAGGGTATGCATTTTATTGCCAGCAAACTGATTATTGCCGTCTTCTTTTTAATCATTGCCATCTTTGCTAAGACATTGCAATATGAAGTATTAACCTTCTATGAAGCTTTGATCCCATTTATCATTGGATTTGTTATGCCAGATATCTTATTTGTCTATCAGTATAAACGCTATCGTAGTCGCATAGAAAATGATCTCTTACAAGCAATTATTATTATGAACAACGCATTTAAATCGGGGAGAAGTATTACTCAGGCAATCCACTTAGTCACAGAAGAGTTAAAAGGCCCAATTGGAGAAGAATTTAAAAAGATGGAATTGGAACTTTCTTTCGGATTATCGATTGATGTTGTATTTAGACGTTTCTCAAATCGTGTAGATTTAGAAGAAGTTTCTTATTTAACCGCATCTCTTTCTATTTTAAATAAAACAGGAGGAAATATTATTAAAGTATTCTCATCTATCGAAAATTCTTTATTTAATAAGAAGAAGTTAAAATTAGAAATGATGTCATTAACAGGATCTTCTCGTATTATTATGTATGCATTAATCATTGTTCCACTCTTATTTGTTGCCTTTGTATCAATTATTAATCCAACATACTTCTTACCATTATTTACATCACCATTAGGTATTTTATTAATTGTAATTATGTTGGTTTTATATGTTGCTTATATTTATATTGTGAGAAAAATTATGAAAGTAAGGATGTGATAGGATGAACCAAGAAGAAAAAAACGGTGGTATGATCGCGAAAATCTATCGTGATAAAGATATTCAAAAAGTAGATGCGAAAATGAAAATGTTAGGTAGTTTCCAAAAACTAGATACTTATTTATTTTTAAACATTCGTTTCATTTCTAGTATTGTCGTATTCTTACTATTTATCTTTTTCTTTCAATATGGTTATTTATTAGCACCATTCTTAACTGTGATATATTATTATCTATTTACTTATTATTTCATTGATGCTCCATTAAAAAAACGTATCAAACAATTAGATCATGATGCTTTATATTTCTTTGAAATATTAACTTTAACCTTAGAATCAGGAAGAGACTTGGAACATTCTTTAGAAGTTACTGTAGAAAATGTCGATACAGAAATTTCTAGAGAATTCCAACAAGCTCTCTATGAAATGAAATTTGGTAAATCTCTATTAGAAGCATTAGAGGATATGAAGAAAAGAATTCCCTCTGAGACTGTGAATAATATTGTTTTAAATATGACACAGACCAGTTTATTTGGAAATAGTATTCTAGATACTATGTATCATCAAATCGATTATTTACGTGAAAAACAAATCTTAGAAATACGTGGAGAAATTAATAAAATTCCAAACAAAGTAAGTATGATTTCTGTTGTATTTGTGGTACCACTGATCTTATTGATGATTTTAGGACCATTTATTATGAATTTACTAGCATAATTAGAATAAATATATTATAATGATAGAGAAAGAAGGTAGTCATATGTATCATTTTATTGGAATAAAAGGGACAGGAATGGCCGCTCTTGCTCAAATTATGAAGAATTTAGGCTATGAAGTAAAGGGCAGTGACATTACAGAACATTGTTTTACAGATGATGCATTAAATGCAGCTGGAATTTATGCTTTGCCATTTGATGCGGACAATATCAACGAAAATGATATTGTGATTCGTGGAAACAGTTTTACAAGTGAGAATAATGTAGAAGTTAAAAGAGCAGAGGAATTAGATGTTAAGATGTATGCTTATGAGGAAATGGTTGGAAAATTAACCAAGATGTTTCAAACCATTACTGTTGCAGGATGTCATGGAAAAACAACAACTTCTTCGATGCTTGCTCATACATTATCTGAAATTTGTGGTTGTAATTATTTGATTGGCGATGGAACAGGATATGCTTCTAAAGAAAATAAATATTTTGTTCTAGAAGCCTGTGAATATAAAAGACATTTTCTCGCATATACACCAACATATGCGATTATTACCAATATCGATCTTGATCATGTCGATTATTTTAAAGATATTGACGATGTCATTTCTGCTTATCAAGAATATGCGAATAAAGCAGAGAAGATGGTCATTGCTTGTGGAGATGATCCCTATACACATTCTTTAGAAGTGAATCCTCCTATCTTCTATTATGGATTAGATGAAGATAATGATATCGTTGCGAAAAACGTAGAGTATAAAGAAACAGGAACAAGTTTTGAAGTCTTTGTCGAAGGAAATTACTATGGATCTTTTGATTTACCATTATATGGAAAACATATGTTGTTAGATGCTTTAGCAGTCATTGCGATTTGTTCTTATGAGAGAATGGATGCGAAAGAAGTATCAAAACAATTAAAAACATTTACAGGTGCGAAAAGAAGATTTCAACAGAAAGAAATTGGAGATATCATCGTGATTGATGACTATGCCCACCATCCAAATGAAGTAAGAGCAACCATCAAAGCAGCAAAACAGAAATATCCAAAGAAAACGATTGTTGCGGTATTTGAGCCATATACATTCGCCAGAGTAAAAGAATTCCATGAAGACTATGTGAAAGCTTTAAATCAAGCAGATTATGCCTATGTGATGGATATCAAAAACGATCGTGATCGTCCAGAAGATTATCCAGGAATTACCAGTGATCTGATTATTCAAGGATTAGAACACGGTGCTCATATTGGAATGGAAGATGTAGATCAATTACTTCAGTATCAAAATGCAGTTGTAATATTCATGAGTCCGAAAAATATTTATCACATTCGTGAAGCATTTGAGAAATTAGTAGAAGAAAAACAAAAAACTGATGAGGCTTAATCATCAGTTTCTTTTTGTCTAACGGTAAGAGATTTTCTTCTGATAAGAAGTTTTATAATAAGAAGAAGTCCCAACAATGTGATAATTATCATCGTAGTATGTGAGTAATGGATAACCAGATTGATTAAAATAACAGTTATCTAAAAATACATAACAATATTGTCCTTGGTAGACATCAGTTTCTTTGTTTAAAAAGCGAAAATAAGACATGATTGCTTCATTTTGCTCCATGGGCTTTTGATACTTACTTTGGTAGAGGAGAGCAATATCTTGTTCTATTTGAGTAATCAGATCGTGATTATCTTGAATTCTTCGTTCTCTTTGATAAAGGATTTCTATATGAGATAAGAAGTTTTCTAAATCCAAAGAGGGATTGATTTCTAATAGAGTTTGTTTTAAGACATCAATATTTCCAGTATTCATCATATCATAGAAAGGCTCTGTTCCAACGAGTTCAATTAAAATACAAGTCATGGCAGATACATTTAAATTAGAGCGACTTGGTGTCTTTCCATATTCACGACTGATTAAAGAAGCTAAGCCTTCACTGAAAGCAGAATACTCTCTTGATCCATCGTAAATGCGCTTGGTTGTCGCATGGGTTAATTCATGTTTAAAAGTATTTTCTTCTTCCTCCACAGAAAGATTTTGATCTAATAATAGAAGATGGTTCGCGTAAGCCCCTTGAAGTGTTTCATCAGTGAATTGGATTGTCTCTACTTGTAATTGATTCAAAGCATCGAAAAGATAGTCTGGATCTTGTTGTATTCTGATAACGAGAAAATCAAATAGATCAAAAACCCAGTATTTTTGTAATTCAGAAAGGGTTGGATTGGCGTCGACCAGTCGTTCTAGTTGCATCCTAATTTCTTCTACACTTTGTCCCTTATAGAAAGGATTCTCCTCTAATGTTTGAATATTTTTTAATTCAATCGCATCATAAGTATAATCTTGATACCAATTTTTAGAAACACCAGAATGGAGAATTGCTTCTCCTTCGTGACAACCACTACATAAAGTAATTCCACTCGCTAGTAA
>CALVJU010000019.1 GCA_944332375.1 uncultured Bacilli bacterium | reverse complement strand
GGGTGGCCGTTACTATGGTGGTCACTTTGGAAATAAAGCATCTGGATTTAATGTAAAATATGCTTCTGATCCTTATTGGGGAGAAAAGGAAGCATCTTATTACTATAATTTTGATAAAGCCTATGGTAGCCAGGATTATAACAAATATACGATTGGAATCAAGAGTGATAATGGAAATTATGATATTAAAAAAGAGCCATCGTCTTCTTCTACAACCCTTTATAAAACAACAAAAAATCGTAACCTTTCTTTTGTTATTTTAGATACCATTACAAATAATGAAGGAACTTGGTATAAAATACAAACAGATCCTACATTAGCAGATGGAAGAAATAGTATTCGCCAAGATCAAGGCGCATATGATTTCAATCAAAACTATGGTTATATCTCATCCGATGTCATTACATATATTTCTAATGGAAAAGACATGAAAACACGTTATGCAATTGATTTTGATCCAAATGGTGGTACATTTATCGATGGTGAGACAACAACCAAAAGAATTACTGTAGAAGAATATGTAGTACCTGATATCGCTGATCCAAAAAGAGATGGATATACTTTTGCAGGATGGAATGAAGAAATAATGGCTGCCCAAGAAAATAAAACCTATGTTGCAGTATGGAAAAGTAATAATCCAGAAAAATATACCATTACATTTGACGCAAATAAAGGTACTTTCTCAAACGGTAAGAACACAATCACACAAACAGTAGAAGAAGGGGATATGCCAAAAGAACCAGAAACACCAACAAGAGAAGGATATCAATTTATTGGCTGGGATAGTAATATATCTCTCGTTACTGGTAATAAAACTTACAAAGCTGTATGGGAGAAGGAAAAAGAAGTTTATGAAATTACATTCGATGCCAATGGTGGAGTATTTGAAAATGGAGAAGAAAGTACTGTTGTAAAAACAACAGAAGGAGAACTTCCAACAGTTCCAGATGATCCAACAAAAGAAGGAAACGTATTCCAAGGTTGGGATAAAGAAATTAGTAGTGCCACTGGAAATACAACATATCAAGCAGTATGGAAAGAATTATTTGATATTACATTTGATGCAAATGAAGGAAAATTTGAAAATGGAAAACAAAAAGAAACCATCGAAGTATTAGATGGAGAACTCCCTAATACTCCTAGTGATCCAACAAGAGAAGGATATCGTTTTACTGGTTGGGAACCAACTATTACAACAGCTAGTAAAGATCAAACATATCAAGCAACTTGGGAAAAAGTAAAGACTTATGCTATTACATTTGATGCCGATGGAGGAACTTTTGAAAATGGAAAAGATCAAATCACCATCTATGTAGAAGAAAATACCCTTCCATCTATTACAAACCCAATCAAAGATGGTTATCTATTCCAAGGCTGGGATAAAGAACTTACAAGTGCAACAGAAGACACAACGTATCAAGCAGTATGGAAAGAGTGGAGTATAGAGGATCTTGAAGAAAGCTCTGCCAATTTCTATTTAGAATATCTCAAGGAAGAGGATGGTAAATTAAAGATCAAAGGATATCAAACCATCAATGGAATAGATCATACTCTAGATCAACACATTGAATATGATTTATTACTACAATCTATGGATGATGAAACAAGCATTTATTTACCACTCAATCGTATTGAGAATGAAAATGATTTAGGTAGACCAGCAATTGGTTCTGATCAAAAAGATTACACTTATTCATGGTTTGAAGGTACCATTGATATTTCTAAAGTACAAAATGGAGATTATAAATTATACGTTGTAGCTCATACAGAAGATACTTATTCAAAACATGTAGTAAATAATTTACTATATAAAGAACAAGCAAATAACTATGAGCAAAGTGGTAAATATGCTTTAATTCGTACTGATGTTTCTGATGATGAATTAGGAATTGAAATGCAGATACGTAGCGAAGAACTTGGTAAAAAAGAAACATCTTATCTATATGCCCAATATGATCAATTCCGTGAAATGTCTTTCCAAAATGGCAAATTAAATATCCTAGGCTATTCTTATTCTTATGGTACAGATTATGGAATCAATGCCGATGTGAAAAGAACAATGATATTTGAGAATGTAGATACTTATGAGAAATATGAATTTGAAATAGGTAGTGTTACCGATGGCTTGTTCACTGTTACCTTACCAACATCAGATGGATATGATAAAACACGCGCATGGTATCGTGCTTCTATAGATTTAAAAGAATTAGAAAAAGGAAGATATGCAATTTATATTTCAAATCATACCAACGTATCTGATTTTGGAGAATTAAAAGATTTATTATATAAAGATCTTAGTTCAGTCAAAACAGTAATTGGTGGAAAAGAATATCAATTTATTAGAAATGATGATTTAAAACATCGTATTGAGTTAATTGTTGAGTAGAAGAGAAATCTTCTACTTTTTTGATGTATAAAAAAACAAAGGAATAATTTCCCTTTGTTTAAGAATTAAAGATATGAATTGTATAAGTATCACACATGTTAAGATCTTTTCCATCATACTTTGCAACATCACTTGCAATCACCATTCCAATGGATGCACTTTCTGGATAATCTGCTCTAGATACATATACAATATTCCAATGAATTCTAGAATCCAAATTTCTTGCTGTCGCACTTGCATCCCCAATCGTTGGATTAATATATACTCTTACTGTTTTATTTCTATCACAAACTGGTTCTGGATCTGGTTCAGGATTATTTGAATTATTACCATTGTTATTATTGTTGTTATCATTTCCTCCTGAAGGATCAGATGGATTTGGATTACTTGATGTTGGTCTTTTTCCATTACTAATTGTTAAAACAACATTTGTTCCTTCTGTTACTTCACTTCCCGCTGTCTTATTTTGATTAATAACTGTATTCTTTTCTCTTGTAGAGTAAGCATAGTTGAAAGTACAACTTAAGTGATTCTCATCACAGGCATTTTCAGCTTCTTTTCTTGTCATTCCAATAAAGTTTGGAACTGTATTTTTCTTACCTAATGACACAACAACAGTAATTGTTTCTGATTGATTTAATGATTGTCCTGGTTTCTTATCAACACGAATAATTTTTCCTTTTTCGATAGTATCACTAAACTCTTCATTTAAGACAAAGCCTAAGTCGTGTTCATTCGCAAATGCTCTAATTTTATCTACTTCGTCATCGTTATAATCAATCATCTTAAGAGCTCCTTTAGAGGTAACAATATAAATGGTATCTCCCTCATCAACTGAATCTCCTTTTTTCACACTAGCGCGAATCACATTTCCTGCTTTGACGTCACTTGAATATTCACTACTATAATTTATTTTAATTCGATTTTCATTAGCCCATTCTTCAATTTCCTCTAATGACATTTTTGTAAAATCTGGAGCTTCTATTTTCTTTCCTTTTGAAATTGTTAATTTTACTGTTGTTTCCTTCTGATCAATGACTGTTCCTTTTTTGGGATCTGTTTTGATTACTTTTCCTTTTTCTACTGAGTCACTATATTCATAAGTGATTTCATAATCAATTCCATTTCTTTTTAACCAGAGTGTCGCATCAAATTCTTCCATTCCTGTTAAATCTTCTAATGGCACTGGTTTTAAGTCTTCTTCTCGGCCTAAAGAGAATTTCAAATTTAATTCATCATTACGTTTCATTGTTCCTGATTTATCTTGTTCGTATTCTTCATCACGATCAATTTCTTCTTGAAATTCATAATCAATATTTACATTATTTAATTTATTCTTTTTAATCACTTCTACCACATCATCAATATTCCAACCGATCATGTCAGGAATTTCAACTTCTAATTCATAATTTGGCCCATCTGATACAACAATCTCCATAGAATCTACTTTTGAGGTCAAGGTATCAGGCTCTACACTTTGTTTCATAATTGTATTTGTTTCAAATTCATCACTATATTCATATTTTGTAGTTAAATTAATATGATGATTATTTGCCCATTTGATTGCTTCAATTACTTTTTGATTTCGGAAATCTAATACTACAGATTTAGTCGGTAGTTTTACAATATTTGTTGCTACAAGAATATTAAAAGTAATTAATGTAACAAACAAAAGGGAAGTGACAACATTCACAAATCGTTTTCCTTTATCCTTTTTCAAAAACATTCCTAATCCAAAAGAACTTGTCACAATGAGAAGTAAAGCACTATTGATAATGAGAAACAATTGATTCTTTTCTTCTGCCATATAAATGATATTATATCCTAAGTAACAAGTCTCTAATACCATTGTAATAAATAGTAAGAAGAGCGCTAAAAAATTAGATTTATATCGTTTCTTTTTCGTTTCTTTTCGCACTCGTTCCAATTCTTTTTTTACTTGTTCTTTTGCTTCTTCCTTCGGATGTTCTTTTTCTTGTTGTTTTAAAATTTCTTTTGGATGATCTATTTCTCTTTGAAAGGTGTTTGCTTTTGTCCTTTTTGGACTGTTTTCATTTAAACCTTGAAATAATTCATCGATCCTTGTTTCTTCTTGTAGTTGTTTTAATTTCTTTTTCTTAGACACAGAGTACCACCTTCTATCTACAGTATATATTACTTTAATTATTATACTATATTTTTATTTTGAAAAGAATAGGAGTCACCTGTTTTGGACAGTACCTTGACAATTTTTATTTCGTGTGTTATGATAATGCACTATTTCATATGAGGGGGGATAGCCAATGAATCGTTATCAAGGACAATATCAAGAAATGAGAAATTATTTCGATGAAATACGTGCACAAGTAGAAGTAAAACCATATGAAGAAGTAGAATTGCGTACGATTATGTCATCATTAAATAAAGCGGGTATGGATCGCGCAGGAGAACATATTTCCTATCCGATGTTGCAGAGAAAGGATATTTTTCAAAGTACAAAAAATGAGCAGTTTTATCTATCAAAAGGTGCTTGTTTTCCGCCATATATAGAATTTTCTGTTCAAGATCGTGAACAGCCAAGACGTAAAAATAGAACTTATGAGATTATCATTCCAGCGAAAGAAGAAGCATGTGATACGATTTCTATTCTCTTGATTGATTTCTTATTAGAACATGGAATCTGTGCAGAAGTAAAAGCGAGTACCATTCCAACGAATGCGAATATTCGTGTATTTGTAGAAACAGAAGAAATGGCTACAATGATTCGCGATTATTGTTTGAAACAACCATTGATCTATCTTTCTGTCACAAAGCCAAATCCATTTGTCAATCGTTTTGGTAAGGAAGTAGATGGAAAAGAAGCCTTATTTGGATATCATAAAAATCCATATGGGGCAGGAATGGAAAGTGTAGAATACATCTCTGTTTTAATTCATGAATATGTAGAAGCAGCAAGAACACATGGCCGTATTGATTTTATTACAGTAGATAAATTCATGTCTTCATTAAGAAAGAGAATTGATAAATACCGTGAACAGGATCCAAAAAAAGAAGAAAGTCAAAATTTATTGTCTGTTTTCAATAAAGCAAAAGAAAACTTTGAACAAGAAGTGAAAACAAAAATTGTTTTAACAAAACAAAAAGGGAAAAGAGATATCATCCCATCATCTTCTTTTGGTAAACCAGAAAAAACTTATCAAAGACCAACTTATATTAGCTAAAATAGAGAATGTTTTTGTTCGAGTAATGGAAACATTCTTTTTCTATACTTTAAAAACATTTGATTGTACGATATAATATAGTGGAAATGGAGGATATTATGGCTAGAGAAAAAGAAGTTACAATTCTTAATATTGATGAGAATGATTTTATGAATAGATTGTTAAATCATGGTGCTGTGAAAAAGGATGAATTCTTACAAAGAAGATATACATATGATTTTAATCCAGTACTTCCTAATAAATGGATTAGACTTAGAACGAATGGCAAAAAAACAACTTTGACAATAAAAGAAATAGTAGATAAAACTGCTATAGATGGGACAGAGGAATTAGAAACAGTTGTTGGTGATTTTGATGTTATGAATGATATTTTAAAAGTGTTGGGTTATCATTATCGCAACTATCAGGAAAATTATCGTAAAATTTATACAATGGATCATGTAGAGATTTCTATTGATTCATGGCCTCTCATACCGACTTATGCAGAGATAGAAGGAAATACGACTGAAGAAGTTATAGATGCTTTAAATAAGTTAGGATATACTTTAGCAGATGCAACAACTTTAGATGTCGCATCGATTTATAAAGAAATATATGGTATTGATGTACTTAAAATCAAGGAATTAAAGTTTGAGGGGAGTATGTCGAAACAGAATTAGAAAGAGCGTTAGAAAGTTATTTCACAGTGAAAGAGTAATCATAAAAAAACATTGTAAAGTTGTGATTGTGCTTGTATAATAGAAACATCAATGGAGGAAGAAAAAAATGGAAAAAATATCTACAAAGGAGTTATACTTAATTCGTTTGCGAGAAGATTGTAAAGCATATTTGGCACGAAAACAGAAATCTTCTCCTAATCTTTTTACAACTTACTATTCAAATATTTTTGATCATCAAAATTTTTTTAGTCATGAATATACAAGTGGCTCTGGAAGTTATTTAACAAATCCGCTTGCCATTACACAGGCATGTCCTATTATTACAAATTTACCATATATTACAGAAGAAATGGCTCATCAAATAGAAGAACAGAAAAAAACAATTTTGTTTGATCGAGATTTTCTCAAAAGAAAAACTTATGATGATGTAGGTAAAGTTTATCTCGTTCCCCTCCACCGTTTAAGAAGTTGTGAAATTGTAAAAGATCCAGTTAGTAGTGAATATTATCAGACCTTGATGTGTGGGAAAGAGATGAAATATATTGAACATCCTACTTTCTATGTGTTGACAACTCATTTGAAAAAGGAAGATTGTATGCAGGATATTTTTACTCATACGAATTATCCTATTGAAGATAATGCGAACATAGGGGAATATTTCTATTTTGAAGATGATAAACATGTTGATGGACGACCTGCCAATCCACATTTTATGAAATCTATAACACAAGATGATATAAAAAAGTTTTTCCAATACTATCAAGAGAAGTATCCAGAAAATTATATGGATGTAGAATATCCGAAAGGATTTGTGAAGAGAATGTTTTCATTCAAGTGATAGAAACATTCTTTTTTTTGAAATTTGTTCATATTTTTCCATTAATTCCCTTTATTTTCCTTGTAAGATTCTAGATTTTATAGTATAATTTATGATATTGGGTGAGGGGAGGACTATATGCTCGAACGATTAATGATGATTGAAAAAAGGTATTTAGAATTAAATGAAGAATTAATGAAACCTGAAATTATTTCTGATGTAAAAGAAACATTGAAAAGGACAAAGGAACAAGCTCTTTTAAAAGACGCTTATGAAGCATATCAGAAATATAAAAAAATTGAGACTGGTATGAATGATGCGAAAGAAATGTTTCATGATCCGGAATTAGGAGAAATGGCAAAAGAAGAATACAGTCAATTAGAAAAAGAAAAAGAAGCATTAGAAAAAGAAATTGAAATTTTATTACTTCCAAAAGATCCAATGGATGGTAAAAACGTATTAGTAGAAATTCGTGGAGCTGCCGGAGGAGATGAGGCAAATATTTTTGCTGGAGATTTATTCCGTATGTATTCTAAATATGCGGAAAAAGAAAATTGGAAGGTTGAAGTTTTAGAAGAGTATCCCAGTGAAATGGGTGGATATTCTCTCATTCAATTTATGGTAAAAGGAGAAAATGTATATTCTAAGTTGAAGTATGAAAGTGGAGCGCATCGTGTACAACGTGTTCCACAAACAGAAACACAAGGAAGAGTACACACTTCTACCGCAACGGTTCTTGTAATGCCAGAAGCTGATGAAGTCGATATTGAGATTAAAGAATCTGATTTAAAAGTCGACGTATATCGTTCTAGTGGAGCAGGAGGACAACACGTTAATACAACGGATAGTGCTGTTCGTATGACGCATATTCCAACGGGAATTGTTGTTACTTGCCAAAACGAGAGAAGCCAAATCAAAAACCGTGAAAAAGCACTACAAATGTTACGTGCGAAAGTTTATGAAGAAGAAGTTCGTAAAAAAGAAGAACAAGAAGGATTAGAACGACGTACTAAAATTGGTACTGGAGATCGTTCAGAAAAAATTAGAACTTATAATTATCCACAGAATCGTGTCACAGATCATCGTATTGGATTTACATTAAAACAATTAGATCGTGTCATGGAAGGTAATTTAGAAGAAATTATTACAGCATTGATTAATGCCGATCAAGAAAAGAAATTAAAAGAAGCATTATAATGAAAACAGAGGCGTCGAAAGAAGCACTCTTTTCTTCTCATCAACTAGATCCATCACTTCTAGATTATATTCAAAAATATGGAGATAAAAATAAGTTCCAAGAAGAGGTAGAAGAGGTATTAAAAGGAGTTCCTGTGCAATACGTAGTAGGGAATGTTGATTTTTATCACAGCCAGTTGGAAGTAAATCCCTCTGTTTTAATTCCTAGATTTGAAACAGAAGAACTCTGTGAGAAAGTGATTCAAAGATTAAAACAGAAAAAGAAAAAAGAGCTTAGCATTGCAGATATTGGAACTGGTAGTGGTTGTATTGCAATCACGATGAAACAAGAGTTTCCACAGGCAAAAGTAGTAGGAACTGATATTTCTAAAGATGCATTAGAAGTTGCGAAAAGAAATGGTGAAAAAAACAAGGTAGATATCGAGTGGTTAGAAGGTGATTTATTAGAACCGCTTTCTGGAACCTTTGATTGTATTATAAGTAATCCACCATATATTGATAAACATGATCCTGCAGTGATGGATATGGTAAAACAATATGAGCCACATCTAGCACTCTTTGCCGAGGAACAGGGATATGCTTGTTACCATAAAATATTAAAGAATATCAAACCATATTTAAAGACAAATTATTTGATTGCTTTTGAGATTGGTTATCAACAAAGACAACATCTAGAAAAATATGCAAAAGAATTATTTCCAGATGCCATCGTAGAAGTAGAAAAAGATCTGTCTGGAAATGATCGATTTTTATTGATTAACAAGGAGGAGTAAGTAGTATGAAAAAAACAAAAATTATTTGTAGTATTGGACCAGCGAGTAATGATTATGAAAAAGCCTTTAAAAGAATGGTGTTAAATGGAATGAATGTTGCGCGTATTAATTTTTCTCATGCAACAATAGAAGAACGTGAAACAGTAATATCATTAGTAAAAAAAGTAAATCAAGAACTCAATAAACATGTTGCTATTTTATATGATACAAAGGGACCTGATTTTCGTACTGGGAAAGCCCAAGAGGGTGGAATTCAATTAGTTGAAGGAAATCAAATTCGTATTGTAAAAGAAGATGTCATTGGTACAGAAGAAGCTTTTACTGTAAATTACAAAGATGCTTTAGATGATATTCCGGAAGGAGCTCATGTTTTATTAGAAGATGGACTGATGGAATTAGAAGTTACTGCGAAAGAAAAAGATGCTCTTTTATGTACGATTATTAGTGGTGGTGTTTTACTAGATAGAAAGGGAGTTAACGTTCCAGGTGTTACTTTGAATGTTCCTTTTATCAGTGAACAAGATCGTGAAGATATCATCTATGCTTGTCAACATGATGGAGATTATTTAGCACTCTCTTTTGTTGATGAGAAAGAAGATGTATTACAAGTACGTGAAATTTTAAAAGAACAAAACCGTGAGGATATGTTAGTAATTTCAAAGATCGAAAGTGAAACTGCAATTGATAACATTGACGATATTATCGAAGTAAGTGATGGTATTATGGTAGCGAGAGGTGATCTTGGGGTTGAAGTTCCTGTCGTGAATTTACCAATTTATCAAAAAACAATTATTGAAAAATGTCGTGCTCAAGGTAAGTTCTGTATTGTAGCAACAGAAATGTTATCTAGTATGCAAAAGAGTGCTAGGCCAACACGTGCAGAAGTATCTGATATTGCCAACGCTGTTATTGATGGTACTGATGCAGTAATGCTAAGTGGGGAAACAACGACTGGAAAACATCCAATTGAAGCAGTTACATATATGGCCAATGTTTGTGAAAATACAGAAAAGTATTTACAATATCAAGAAAAAGTTGAGACAGTATATCAAATGGATGTATCTTCTAGTATTGCAAAAGGGGTTGTAGAAATTACAAATGATATTGATATTCAGGCAATTATTACAGCAACTATGACTGGACATACAACACGTAATATTAGTAATTTAAGACCAAATACCATGATTATTGCAGCTTGTCCAAATGAAGATGTTGCTCATAAATTAGCACTTAATTTTGGAGTGTATCCGATGATTACAGATTTATCCGGTTCTACTGATGAGATTGTAAAGAAATGTATAGAACAAGCAAAGAAAGAATTTGGATTAAAAGAAAATGATTTAGTTGTAGTAACAGGTGGATTCCCAAATAGTACAACAACACCTAGAACAAATTATTTAAAAATTGAAACACTTTAAGATGGAATTCCATCTTTTTTTGCTCCTTGTAAATTCTGCGTTGAAAAAGAAAAAATTGGAAGAAAATTTTGTACAAATTAATTTGACAAAGTATTATTTTTTTGTTAGGATAATAGAGCTTTTAAAGAGGGGGGAATGAATATGCATTTAAAACTATTAGATTATCAAAAAGCAGCTCATGAATTTGTACAAGAGCATCCTAATTTAGGATGTGATACCATTGAACTTTTAGGGAGACCATTTTTACCACATGAAGTTAAAATAATGGCAGATCAGTATTCACTACAGAAAGATGTGAGAAAAGAAAGTAATAGCTCTGCCTCTAGAAATCCCTATCCGAGTGGAATTACAAATGGATTGAGAGCGAATTCGGCTAGTCAATCAAATGATG
>CALVJU010000018.1 GCA_944332375.1 uncultured Bacilli bacterium | reverse complement strand
ACACGTTTTACACAATCACTAAAGTGAAAGCCTCCAATCACAATTTCATCTACAAAACCAAGTTGATTAATTAAATATTGTTCATTTGGATATTTTATATCTTTAGCTTCTTTTTTAGTTCCATCTTCATTATATCCACTAGTTTCTTTAAAGGTAATATCAGTATATATAATTCTATCATTTGGCATAGGAGTAATTCCAAATATTTCTTTATCAGGGTACAAGGCATATACTATTTGATAACCTTTTTTTCTATATCTTTCATTTATACACTCATTAAGAACATCAAAAGGTTTTTCTCTTTTCATTTCTTCATAAAAATCATTTGAAAATAAGAAAATTTTATTAAATTCTTGTATTGGATATAAATATAAAAAGATTTTATTTTCCACGTTATCATCTCCAATTGACATGATTTTATCATATCTAGGTATTTGAAGCAAGGGATACTTATCTTTATTGAATTTACTTTGTTTTTTGTTAGGTATTTTATTAATTTTTTCTTTAATACATAAAGTAAATTCTAATTGTTCTATGGTTCATTTAAACAAGTCTCTCAATGTATACACGTATGCTAAATTAAGGCTATAAGATTAGATTAAATCTTTCTGATAAATATATTATATAATTTTTATATATTTTACAAGTATAATGATTGAAAAGCAAATTTAACCATTACTAATTTTTATGGTGTATTTAACAATTCCTTTGAGTTTAAATATTAATGAAGACAATGCTAGTTAGGCAGTGTCTTTGACCTTTATAATAATGATAAGAGTCTGCAAATAAATGCTTTTGTTAGTTCAAGAATTTCTTTATCTTTTTGTATATATCTATATTAATACTTATTACTAATTTCAGTTGTGATTATGCATAATTACAATTTTTTTATTTTTTTGTGATTTCCATCTAAAAAATTATTCACTATATTTTGAAGTTCTGCATTTGAAATATTAGTTAAGTTATTTTTTATTTTGTATAAAATTACTTCATCTATGAATGCTTTTAAATATGCGAAATTTCCAAAATAAACATTTGATTTTAATTTGTTGGTTTTCTCATCAAAAGTATAAAAACTAATTGAATCAACTAACATATTTTTTAAATCATCAATCAATATCAATACTTTTCCTTCTTCTTGATAGCTTTTTAAATCATAATCTTTGAAAGAATAAAAACTTCTTTTAATAGAATCATTAATAATAAAAGCTGGATGCTTAACATAAATTTCATTTCCTGCATCATTCTCATTATGAAAATAACCGGGATAATATTTACAAAAATAATGTGTTTGTTGATAAGAATATGTTTCATTTTCATAAGAGGTTGCCAATTTAGCCATAACTTCGCCAATTGTTTTTAAATTAAATGTTGAATATTCTTCTATTTTTTTGTTTGAGTCTAATAATAAACTTTTTAATTCACTTGCCATTTTTAACCAACATTCCTTTCTTTGGCTTTTCAATAATTGAAAAGACATTAAGCTTAAAGTATATTATTTCTTTGATATCACAGTAAATTATTGTGGACTACATGAGCGGTCAAAAAATGTTTTTTTATCATGTATTTTTATATGTTACATAAATTTCTAGAGTACATATCAAATGTTTTAATCCATTAATTTTAGTATATATTATATCATTGAACTTCGTTGCTTCAAAGATATTTTAGCATTAATTTTCTTTAACATCTCAAAAATATCACGAAAATATCACTGAATTCAATGAGAACATAGAAAAACTTAATCATTAATTATTAAATATTGCAGAAGGATTAATGAAAAAATTAGGACTTCACTATCAAGTAAGTAAACTTGCTGCTGGCGATTGTGCTCAAGGTATGTGTAGAACTTATGATATTGAAGTATGGATACCAAGTATGGGGATTTATAAAGAAGTAAGTAGTGTATCTAATAGTAGAGATTATCAAGCAAGGAGAAATAATACAAAATATCGTGATAATGATGGTAACTTACATTATGTTTGTACTTTAAATGGTAGTGGCCTTGCTACAAGTCGATTAGTTCCTGCTATTGTAGAACAATATCAAAATAAAGATGGTAGTATTACAGTTCCAGAAGTGTTAAGACCATATTTAGGTGGTTTAGAGGTAATTAAATAATTTTAGAATAATCTTTTTATACCTCCAAGATGACTACGGTAGATAATAGAAAAGAACTTAGTACATAGCTAAGCTCTTTTTAGTTATCAATTGGAGCAATTGATAAGAAGGTTTTAAAACCACAATTAAAAAGTATTCCTCACTTGTTAATATATTATATGATAATCAATAGTATAGTAAAAATGCCAAAAATATAGTACAATTTTAGTAATGAGAAATTTATGTTAAAGAAGGTTTAAGTGCCAAAGATATATTTCTTATAAAAATTAAGGTGAATTAAAATGGAACAAGAATATTTAAGTTTTGCTAAAGAGATTGCTTATAAAGCTGGAGAAATAATGATTAATTATTTTAAAGGTGATAATGGAGCAAGTTATAAATTTGATCAAACTATTATTACAAAAGCAGATACAGAAATAAACAACTATTTAATATCTAGAGTAAAAGAAACATTTCCAACACATTCTGTTGATGGAGAAGAAAAACAATTTGGAAAAAGTGATTATGTATGGGTATGTGACCCTGTAGATGGAACAGCTATGTATGCAAGACATATTCCAGTAGCAGTTTTTTCTTTAGCATTAGTAATAAATGGAGTTTCAACTGTTGGCGTTGTTTACGATCCATTTACTAAAAATTTGTATTCTGCTATGAAAGGAAATGGGGCATACAAAAATAACGAAAAAATAAGCGTTAATGATATTGAATTAGATGATATGAAAAGTGTATCTAATTTTGATATGTGGCCAGCAGCAGATTATAATTTATATGATACAATGAAAGAATTAGGTAAAAAAACATATTTTGTCGGAATAGGAAGTGTGATTAGGGCATGTATGTGTGTAGCAAATGGAGAATTTAATCTAGCAATATTTCCCGGAACAAAACACAAAAATTGTGATATAGCAGCCGCTAAAGTTATTGTTGAAGAAGCTGGTGGTAAAGTTACTGATTTATTTGGCAATGAGCAAAGATATGACGAAAGCATAAATGGTGCCATAATAAGTAACAAAAAAGTTCATTCAGAAGTTGTTTCTGTTTTAAAAAAGAATTTAAAAGGGAAAGATTAGAAAAAACAATTATTTTGATAAAAATGTAAAGGAGAATTAAAAGATGAAAGAGACTTTTGAATTTTTAAAGAAAAGAACACAAGTAAATTATGTTTCTACCATAAATGGAAACAAGCCAAGTTGCAGACCTTTTGGGGATCCTGTATTATTTGATAATAAAATTTATGTTTTAACTAGTAAGCAAAAAAATGTATCAAAACAAATAGCTATTAATAATAATGTTTGTATTGTTGCTTATGATGAGAAAAATTGGATTAGAATAAATTGTCAGTTGATTGATGATAGCAATAATATTGATGCAAAGAAAGCAATTTTAAATGAATTTGATTGGGCTGAAGATGCAGGTTATACATTAGATAATCCTGATTTTCAAACATTATACATTGCAAATGCTGATGTTACAATTTACGATGAAGATGGTGAAATTTTAGAAAATTATAGCTTTTAATTTAATATTATTACAAAAGCAAAAGGAAGAGAAAAATTCTTCCTTAGATTGTCGACAAAGTGAATGGTGAATTTCAAAAGTAAATTGTAAATCCACCAATAAGAGAGAAAGTGTAGATTCGATTTGAAGCAAAGTAAATTTGATAAAGATATAAATATGCTTTGCTTCAAATGGGTACATAAATATGATAAAATACTAGTAATCGGAGGGAAAATCATGAATGATTTAATAATTGAAAAATTACAGAAATCAGATTTGAAAGAGGCAATATCTATATATGATAATAATCATAACACCAAAACTAATTATGAGAGATTATTTCAAGAGTATGACAAAATTTACAATAATTCCGATTATCACAACATTGTAGTTAAATTTAATGGTAAAATAGTTGGTATGGCTACTATTGTTATTAATCGTGATATTGTCGGAGAATTACATCCCTTCTTAACTGTTTGGAATTTAGGAGTTCACAAAGATTATCGAAGAAGGAAAATAGGTACAGCAATGTTAGATTATATTTATAATTATGCAAAAAATTTAAGATGTGATTTTATTGCATTAATCGCTGAAACCGATAATATTATAGGTCAACGATTCTATGAAAGTTTAGGATATATTAGAGAAGTCGGGTATGTAAAATTAATTAACAAGGAAAAATAGTAAGAAAAATTTTATTAAGAAGGGATTTTATGTTAGAAAATAATGATAAATATTTTGAAGTATAAAAAGATATTAATAAACCTATCGGTGTAAATGAATATAAAATTTTGTCAGAGATACCTGAGTTTTTAGAAAACACTCTTCCAAGTATCGAAGATATAGAAAAGAGATTGGAGGAAGATTCTGAATGAGTATAAATATTAGTAGAGTAAAAATATTTGTAACAATACCATTAGAAAGTGTAGAGGAAGTTAGAACTGCTGTATGTGAAGTTGGAGCAGGGATAATTGGAGATTATACTTATTGTACCTCGTCAACAAAATCAGTTGGTACTTTTATACCAAATGATAATGCTAATCCATATATTGGTGAAAAAAATAGTTTAGAATTTGTAGAAGAAGAAAAATTAGAATTTGTTTGTGATGTTGATAAAGTTAAAACGGTAATATCAAAATTAAGAAAAATTCATCCTTATGAAGAACCAGCAATTGATATTATTCCATTATTGAATGAAAAAAGTTTTAAGTAAAGGAGATAATGATAATGACAGATGAACAATATATTGATATAGCAATAGAGATTTCTAAAAATGCTAAATATCCCTATGGAGCTATTGTTGTTAAAGATGGAGAAATACTTGGTAGAAGCGATGATAAAACTTTAATGGAAACTAGTATGTTTTCTCATGCAGAATTAGAGGCAATAGAAAGTGCCTCCAAAAACAAAAATCTTTATGGTGATTTAAAAGGAGCAATAATGTATGTATCTTGTGAGCCTTGTATGATGTGTATGGGAGCGATATTGTATGAGGAATTTTCAAAAGTGGTTTATGCTGCTACGTTGCAAGATAGCAATGATAACTATTGTCCGGAAATGATTACTAATATAGATGAATTGGCAAAATATTCTAAGAATAAAATAGAAATAGTAAAAGAACTACATAGAAATAAAGCTATCAAAGTATTAAAAGAAAGAGGTGAATAAAGATGGCAAAACTTTGCATAATTAGGAATATTGATTCCGCTCATGGAAAACATATTCACGGTCATACATTTAGAATTGAAATTAATTTTGTAGACAAATTAGTTAACAATATGGTAGGGAATTTAGATTACCATGAAATTACTCCAAAAATTGATTCAACTATCAGTAAACTCGATAAAACATATATAGATGATGTAATAAAAACTAGAGCTACAGTTGAAAATATAGCTATCTATATTATTAATGAATTAAAAGATATAAACAATTTATATTCAGTTATAGTTTGGGAGGGTTCAGATAAATATGCTGAAATATTAAAGGAGGAATTAGAAAGTGAAAAATAATTTTCTATTAATACATGGAAGTTTTGGAAGCCCATTTTCTAATTGGATTCCATATTTAAGAAGAGAAATTGAAAATAAAGATTTAGAAGTTTATACTCCAGATTTTCCAACAGGAGTAGGTTATCAAAATTATGAAAATTGGTCTAAACTTTTGAAGATTTATGTAGAAGCAAATATTATAAATGAAAATACAATTATATTTGCCCATTCAATAGCACCTATCTTTATTTGTAAATTCCTAGTTGAAAATAAGATTAAAGTTAAAAGACTAGTTTTTGTCTGTGGTTTTAATAATTATCTTGGAATAGATAAAGATTATGACGCAGTTAATGAAAGTATGTATTTTGATAATCTTACAGATGTTAAGAATTATTGTGATGACATTATATGTTTTTATTCCGATAATGATTCTTATGTAAAATATGAAGTGGAAAAAGAATTTGCTGATAACATAACTGAAAATCAGATTATGATTTCAGGTGGTGGTCATCTAAATTCTGAAAGTGGATATACAGAGTTTTCGGAATTATTAAAATATTTATAACTATCACATGCTAATTGTGAAATTTTAGTAGATAATAAAGAAATTAATATTAATAATAAGCACAACGCTATCATATTTTATAGAAATAACGTTCCTGTACGACTAATGGTAATAAATAAAAATACAGATGTTGATAAATGTATTGATGTAGCATTGTCTCAACATTTTAATGATTCTTTATTAAGAAGTTATTACGATAAGAATAACATAAATTCAAAATTAATTGATATGCACGAAGAACAAATTTTCAAAGATACTGATAATCTAAAATCGGAAACAGATGTTGGATCTTGCGATAGATGGAATTTATTATATTGTATGTTAAAGGTAGTTATACAGAAAGCAAAACATCTTATGGTAACTTTCAAAGTGATAGATATGAATTTATACCTAATATATTTATAAAATATAAATTAACAACTGATACAGAAAGATTTGAAATAGAACATAAATGTACTTTTATCAACACTATAAAAACTAGATTAATTCCAATACAAGAGAATTCACCATTAACAAAATGAAAAGGAGAGAAAGATAATGAAAATAAAGAAATACCCTCAATCATGCCTAATGATTGAAACAAATAATAAAAGAATCTTAGTTGATGCAGGAAGTTTAAAATATCAAGATAGATTTTTGAACGAATGGAAAACTGCTGATATAATTCTAATAACACATAAGCACGAAGATCATATTAAAAGTGATGTGTTAAAAGATATAAATATTCCCATTTATTCTACACAAGAAGTACAAGATACTTATCCTGATATAAAATTTAATATTGTAAAAGAAAATGATATATTAGATTTTGATGATGTAAAAATTGAAGTAGTTAAGGCTATTCATGGATATAATCCATTATTAAAAAATGGAGGTCAAGTATTTGAGAATGTTGGTTACATTATAGATGATGGGGAACATAGATTATATACTACTAGTGATACAATATGTTTTAATAATGACTACAAAGCAGATATTGTGGCTCTTCCTGTAACTGCATGTGGACTTACTATAAAGTATTGGGTATAGAAGAAGAAATAGAAATATGATTAAAGGAGAGAAAAACAATATGAAAAAAGTAATTGTAATAACAGGTGGTAGTGATGGTTTAGGAAAAACTTTGACAGAATCATTGTCAGAAGAAAATGAAACAATTATTTTGGCTACTAATGAAGAAAAATTGATAAAAGTTGCAAACAATAATAATTGTAATTATAAAGTTTGTGATGTAAGCAATTATTTTCACGTGGAACAATGTATTAATGAGATTATTGAAAAACATGGAAAAATCGATGTACTAATTAATAATGCTGGATTATGGATACAAGAAGAGTTAGATACTAATGATAGTAAGAGAATTAAGTCTGTAGTTGATGTTAATTTGCTAGGCGTTATTAATTGTTCTAAAGCAGTTATACCAATTATGAAGAAAAATAAAGATGGCTTAATTATTAATATTAATTCACAAGCAGGAATTAATCATAAAGCTGAAAGAGTTGTTTATAATGCTA
>CALVJU010000017.1 GCA_944332375.1 uncultured Bacilli bacterium | reverse complement strand
GTAGTTGCTTTACCACCTAGAATTCTTCCACATTTAGGACATTTAAGTTTTTGTAAGAATAAATAATTAAGTGTTCTTTGATAACTTCTTGAATTCTTTTGTTTTTGTACTTGGCATTCTTCCCATAATTCTTTACTTATAATTGGCTCAACTACATCAGTATAATAAGTAGGGTGTTTTGTTCTTTTGCCATGTACGAAATCACCTTTATATATTTCATTTTGTAAAATACCTACGATAGTTGAATCTCTCCAGTTAGTTTTATCAAGTACTTTTTCTTCGTTTAAGATATTACTTATTTTCTTATAAGATAAACCATTATGATACATATCAAATATTCTAATAACAATATCTTTTTTAGTTATATCTGGTACAAGTGTTTTATCAACTCTTTTATAACCTAATGGAGCTTGATGCGGAATATGACCAACCTTAATTGCTCCAGCTAAACCTATTTTTGTTCTTTCACTTGTTCTTTCTATTTCTTGTTGAGATACGCTAGTTAATATTCTTGAAATCATTTTTCCATTTGCATTAGTAGTATTTATATCATCATTAGCACAATCTAAATATGCTTCGTTTTCTTCAAGAAACTTTAACATATTTTCCCAATCATAAACACTACGAGTTAATCTATCTAATTTTAAAACTACTATTGTATTACATTTCTTATCTTTAATATCTTGTAATAATCTTTCAAATTCTGGACGTTTGTTGCCAGTTTTAGCACTTATTCCAGCGTCTTTATACACGTCATATATTTCATAACCTTTATACTCACACATAGCCCTTAAACGCTTTTCTTGTTCTGGCAAACTAAATCCTTCTCTTGCTTGGTCTTCAGTACTTACACGAATATAAAGACCAGCCACTTTTTTAACATCTTCAAACATACTTAATCATCTCCCTTTTCTTAAATTTTCTAAAAAAAGAGGAGTCAAAACTACTAGCACTCAAAACTAATATATTGACTCCTCAAATAATACACTTACTAAATTTTTACATTGTCTAATCATAGAAGTACCTCTCTTTCCCCTAAATAAAGACGATACTGCTTTGTCATTTATTGACGAATATAATACAACTTTTTATTTGATTTGTCTAGTATTTTGCATTTAAACCCTTAAATTTGGTTTTTAATATAGTTTTCTAGTTCTGATATTTTAATCTTTTCAGTTAAATTATTGATATAAACTTCATTTGAATAATTAAATACAAGAAATATATTATTTTTGATTATTATTTTATGTGGCTCAATATAAGATAAATTAGTTTTATCAATTTTACGAATACTACCATTTATAATAGTTGGAGTAGTATTACAAAAATCACATATAATTTCTAATCTTTTCTTTAATGATTCTTCAATATCAATTTCTTGTTTAATAACCTTAATCATAGACACCAACCTTTCTTATGATTTTTTTCTAAATACGAAAAAAATCAATCTTTACGATTGATTCCTATATCAAAAGTTCGAAAAGTTCGAACAGATTCGTCAATGGTGCGGGTGAAGGGACTCGAACCCACATGCCGTAAGGCGCTGGCTCCTAAGGCCAGTGCGTCTACCAATTTCGCCACACCCGCAATTCGTTAATACATCTATGATTATACAACAGAAAAAAAGATATTTCAAGTTCTTTTTTAAATTTTCCCAAAATGAAACATTCTAATCCATCATGTAGTTGTAAACATAGGGAAAAAGTAGTAAAATAAGAGACATTCATAAAAGAAAGGAGTCTAGTATGGAAATATATCAAATTAGAATAATTCAAGATGATCAAAATGAGTATCAAGGATTTATTAATATTCATGAAAACAGTCCTCTTTTTTACGGGCTGGGGCAAGATTTTGGTGGAAACCAATACATTATATCTGGTGAATTTTCTATGAATCAAATTCATTTAAATATTCAATCAGAAACTCAAATTATCTCAACAGTTGCACCTGCTTCTTTAGAATTCCCAAAAGAATCTTTCGCATGTTCTTATTATTTTCAAAGTGCTGATCAGAAGATTTCAATCGAACTTTCTAATGTGAGAGAAATTAGCTCTGAAATAGAGCAACATCAGAAAAAGAAATAAATAATATGAGATCCTTGAATGGAAAATAACATATAATTAGGTTATGGATTTTAAAAATCTGTAACTTTTTTTAGATATACTATCAATAATTAAAGGTGGTAGTATATGAAAGTCGTAATTAAAAATAATGAATATACAAAAGGAGAACTGATTAAGATTATGCGTGAATGGAGCGAGAAGACGCAAAAACAGTTCGCAAAAGAGTTAGGAAAAAGTGAAATTAGTATTCAAAAATATGAAGCTGATCAAGTCAATTATGGAATACAGACCTTATTAGATATTGCTCGTAAGAACAATATTACAATTACCATTGAGAAAAAATAAGATTGATTCATCGTATGGATGGATCATTTTTTTCTTTTGGAAAGTCAAATAAAAAATATCAAGTTCTCATGAGACTTTGGTAGAAATTACTTTCTACGGTTTCACGTTCCTTTGATATTTCTTTACTTTTTTAGAATAATCTTCTAATGAGATAGAAGCAACTCTCGCGATAAAAGTATCAATTTGTTCCTTGGTGAAAAGACAAGGTTGGTAGGGATGTGTTGGAAAGTATAGATTTGGGTATGCTTGATAGTCTTCTTTTGTTAGGTGATACTTCTCTGTGATATATTGACTAAGATAGTCATAAGCATCGTAAAGATCTTTATGGAATTCTGGAAAACGATGGCTTGACAAATATTCTTTTGTAAAACATTCTTCGAAGAATAAATAGTCTGTCACTAAATGAAGAAACCATCCTTCTTCAAAGTCAGTACGGTGTTCGTGGTCTAATAGAAAGCGATATAAGTTTACTTTTGTTTTTAAAAGAGTGACAAGGTTTGGACCACGATCTTTTTCAGAATAATGTAGACGTTCTTTATCTTTGATGGAATCTGGATATAATGTTCCTGCGAGTACTTCTTCTTGGTTGAGATTTGGATGTTGTTTTAAATACGTTTTCGCAACTGCTAAATGAATGGTTGAACTTGCCATAAGCACACCTCCTGCAGAATGATTATACGTCAAATCTGGATTTTGTCAAATTATATGTTACAATAAAAAAAGAGAGTAGGGATCAAGATGAGAAAAAAAGATTGTACAGAGAGTTGTTATGGAACGATTCAAGAGATCAAACGACGTGGAAAGGATGTTTCTGATGTTTTAGTGGTGCGCTATGAAGTGAATGGAAAGCAGTATTTGTTGAAAGAACCAATTGTAGATAAGCCTTATGAGAAAATAAAAATAGGTTTTCTTCCGATTGGTTATCGTGCGAAACCATTGATTGCAATCAAAACAGGAATTCCTGTAATGGTAGGAAATCAAGTAAAAGTGAATTATCAACCTGAACATCCAGAGAATGCTTTTCTACCAGATAATGATGCGAAAATAAGTTGGAATTAAAGCAAAAGAAAAAGTCTTGAAAACCAAGACTCTTCATTCCACTCATGGTGGACCTTGTAGGACTCGAACCTACGACCGCCCGGTTATGAGCCGGATGCTCTAACCAACTGAGCTAAAGGTCCATGACTTCTATATAATAACATAGAAAGATTGAAAATGCAAGAACTAGTCACTTCTTTTTTAGAATTGAATGTGATAGAAAGAAGGGAGGATTTATGAAGGGATTAATTGGAAATACACCGATGTTAAAGTTATATTATCGTTATCAAAATCAAGTGGATTATATTTATGTGAAAGTAGAGTATTTTAATTTGACAGGAAGTATTAAAGATCGAATCGCATACCGTATTTTAAAACGAGCAAAAGAAGAGGGAAAACTTCGTGAAAAGATGCCGATTGTAGAAGCAACGAGTGGGAATACGGGGATTTCTTTTTCTGCTCTTGGTGCTTATTTTCACCATCCTGTTGTGATTTTTATGCCAGATTGGGTGAGTTTAGAACGAGTACAGTTAATGAGATTATATGGGGCAGAAGTGCATCTGATTTCAAAAGAAGAAGGAGGGTTTCAAGCGTGTATTGATCAATCCAAACAAATGGCAAAAAGATTGGGAGGATTTTGTCCAAGACAGTTTGAAAATCAAGAAAATGTACTCGCTCATTATGAGGAAACGGGAAGAGAAATTTTAGATCAAATACCAGAACCGATTGGAGGATTTATCTCGGGAATTGGAACAGGGGGAACGTTGATGGGAGTTGGAAAAAGACTGAAAGAGAAAGACCGCGAAACAAAAGTGATTGCTTTAGAACCAGCGGAATCTCCACTTCTCAGTCAAGGATATGCTTCTTCTCACTTATTAGAAGGAATTGGAGATGATTTTATTCCAGAGTTAGTGGATCGTGATCTGATTGATGAAATCCACTTAGTTTCTTCAAACGATGCGATCTGTATGGCACAAAAATTATCACAACTCGGTCTTGGTGTTGGAATTACCAGTGGGGCAAATGTGTTGCTTGCGATTCAAACAAATGGAAAGCGAAAAAATGTTACGGTTTGTCCAGATGATTCTAAGAAATATTTATCGACGATGTTGACCAAACCATTAGAGAGTAAACTGGTTTCTTCGATTGAATTGTTAAATTTTGAAATAATCGAAGCGTAGGAAATCACTTTGTGTTATAATATTGAAAAGAGAGGTGCAACAAAGATGAAAGTTTATAATACACTGACAAAAAAAATAGAACCTTTTGTCCCAAGAGAAGGAAAAGAAGTAAAGATGTATACTTGTGGACCAACGGTTTATAATTATGCACATATTGGGAATTTACGTACATATATCTTTGAAGATATTTTAGAAAAATCTCTAGAATATCTTGGATATCATGTGACGAGAACGATGAATATTACAGATGTAGGGCATTTGACAGATGACTCTGATGATGGTGAAGATAAGATGTTGAAAGGGGCACTTCGTGAAAAGAAGAGTGTCTATGAGATTGCGGATTTTTATACCAAAGAGTTTTTTGAGGATTGTAAGAAACTAAACATCAAAAAGCCACAGTATGTTTCCAAAGCATCGGATCATATTGAAGATTATATTCGAATGATTAAAAAGTTATTGAAAGATGGATATGCTTATCAAGCAAATGGAAATGTTTATTTTGATGTTTCCAAGATGCCAAATTATTATGAATTGTCTGGTAAGAATCCGGATGATTTAAAGGTAGCAGTTCGTGATGAAGTAGAAGCAGATAATTCTAAAAAGAATCCCGCTGATTTTGGACTATGGTTTACGAATTCTAAGTTTAATGATCAAGCAATGAAGTGGGATAGTCCTTGGGGTGTTGGTTATCCTGGATGGCATATTGAATGTTCTAATATTGCGATTCATTTTCTTGGGGAATATTTAGATATTCACTGTGGTGGAGTAGATAATATTTTTCCTCATCATACGAATGAGATTGCCCAAAGTGAAGCATATTTAGGTCATTCTTGGTGTCGTTATTGGATGCATGGAGAATATCTCAATGATGAGACAGGAAAGATGAGTAAAAGTAATGGTGAGTTTTTAACATTGTCGCTATTAGAGAAAAAAGGATATGATCCTTTGAGTTATCGTTATTTTTGTTTAGAATCTCATTATCGAAAACAACTTGTCTTTACTTATGAGTCATTAGATCGTGCGGTTTCTTCTTATCAATCTTTAAAAAATAAAGTAAAACATATTATGGAACATGCAGATGGAACGGTAGATCAAGAAGCTTATCAGATGTATCAGAAACAGTTTCAAGAAGCACTTAGTGATGATTTGAATACAGCAAATGCTTTGACTGTTTTATATGATGTATTGAAAAGTTCTATGAGTGGAAAGACAAAGTTAGAACTGATTCAATCTTTTGATCAAGTACTTTCTTTATCACTGTTAGAAACAGAAACGATTGATGCAGAGTTAAAAGAAAAAGTATTGTCTTTGATTGAAGAAAGAACAAAGGCGAAGAAAGAAAAAGATTATGAGAGAGCAGATCAGATTCGTGAGACATTAAATGAGATGGGAATTATGATCAAAGATACAAGAGAAGGAACGACTTTTGAGAAGATAAAATAGAGACCAACTATAATGTGTCAATAGAAAATTGAACATTATTGAAATATATATGAAATAGTAAAAGTTGGCACGACGAAAAGACCGAACGTCGATAAATTTTTAAAAAATTCGGTCAGATTATGAAAATTAAATTTATTCCAAATTTCTTTTGACAAGCAGAAATATTTTTAATGATTATAGTCGTTTAAGTGATTATTGTTTTAAAAAAATAAAAACAATAATCATTAGACTCCATTAAGGCAAAAAATATTTCTTTACTTGTAAAAAGTTTTCTCGGCATAAAATTAATTTTCTAATTGTTCTTTGAAATCTATATTCTCTTTAAGCATATGAAAAATAACTCTAGTGAGTTTATGAGCAACATGACAAACAGCATTATTATGAGATTTACCTTG
>CALVJU010000016.1 GCA_944332375.1 uncultured Bacilli bacterium | reverse complement strand
AAAAAATAAAATCATCAAAGAAATGTCAAAAGGAATGAGAAAGAAACTAGAAATTATTACCGCACTTTCTCATCATCCTTCTTTATTGATCTTAGATGAACCAACCAGTGGATTAGATCCTGTTGTTCGAAATGAAGTATTAGATTTATTCTTAGAATTCATTCAAGATGAACAACATACAATTTTATTCTCAACACATATTACCAGTGATCTGGAACATATTTCTGACTATATTATTTTCTTAGATCAGGGACAAATCATATTAGAAGAAGAAAGAGATGTATTACAAAATGAGTATGGTATTTTAAAATGTGGTCTAAAAGAATTTGAACAAGTAGATTCAAAAGATTATTTATATTATAAAAAAGGAAAGTATCAATGTGAAATGTTAGTCAAAGAGAAAAATAAGATCCAGAAAAAATATAAAAATATGGTCATTGATCCAATTACATTAGAAGAATTAATGATACTAACCATTAAGGGGGTAAAATCATGTTAGGTTTCATAAAAAAAGATTTATTGGTGATGAAAAATAATTTAAAATATTTTTTATTGATGATTCTTGTATTTGCCTTTTTTTCAAGAGAAAGCAATATCATTTATTTTATTCCTATTTTTATTAGTATTATGATCTTTATTACAACATTTAGTTATGATGATTATAATAAATGGAATACTTATGCGATTACTTTACCACTTTCTAGAGAAAAGATTGTTTTAGCAAAATACCTCACCAGTTTACTTCTGATGGTAGGAACTGTATTGATTACATTTTTACTTTCTTTTGTCATTGGCACAATCAATCATTCCTTTGACTTTGATGAAGTATTTCCAATGCTATTTGGAGGATTATTTGCTCTTGTTTTACTACAATCATTTATGTATCCACTGATCTATAAATTTGGAACAGAGAAGGGGAGAATCGGTTTATTTGTAGGTGTCTTTGCAGTCAGTGGACTTGTAGGTTACCTAGTAAACCATGTCAAAATTGATACAACCGCATTTACTGGTTTTATTCAATTCTTTAATCAATATGGAATCTTATTGCTCTCTATTGTAATGGTGATTCTATTTGTAGGTTCTTATTTTGTTTCCAAGAGAATTTATTTGAAGAAAGAGTTTTAAATTCTTTCTTTTTCTGTTATACTTTAAAAAATAGAATGGAGGAAGTTATGAAACAAGTTGAAATTACGACAAGAGTGTTAGAAACACTTAATTCAATTACTCAAAAACTAGTGAAACAAGGATTTCAAATCATTCGTAAAAGTAGAGTAGAAGATGAATATTTAACACAATATCAAGGAACCTTTGAACAGAAACATATCTTAGAAATGTTATCTTCTAGTGTATTATTAAGATATTTGAATGCGAATGGAAAAATAACAAAAAAGATTACTTATAAACAAAAAACTTATCAGAATGAGATTGTCATGACAGAAGAAAAAATCAACGTAAATTGTGATGATTTAGATATGGCTAAAAAATTATTTCTAGCCCTCCATTTTCGACCACTTGTAAAAGTTGGTTATGATGTCATTGTTTTTTCAAATCAAAAAATAGAACTTGCTTTTCAAAATGTCGAAAATTTGGGACTGTTAGTAGAGTATGAAAATGTAAAAGACTTTTCTGACTCTACAGAAGAGGAAATAGTATTGGCAAAACAACAGATGTTAAAGGAAATCAAAAACTTAAATATTCAAACAACAGAGAAAATGGATGTTAAGAAAGCCTATGAGCTCATTCGAAAACAAATATTATTAAGGAGATGATTTCTGTGAGGTGCATTGAAAGAGAACATTATTTAACAAAACTTATTCACGTGATGGGAACACCGGATATTAAAATAATTACAGGAGTTAGAAGTAGTGGAAAGCATCAACTATTAGATTCATTTCACGAGTATATTATGAATCATGTAGATAATGCGAATATCATCCATATTAATTTTAACTTAAAAAAATATGACTACTTAAAAAACTGTGAGGATTTATACCGTTTTATTGATGAACATTATCAAGTCAATAAAAGTAATTTTGTATTTATTGATGAAATTCAGATGTGTGAGGAGTTTGAAAAAGCAATTAACTGGATTCATGCAGAGGAAAAATATGATATTTATGTGACCGGTTCCAATGCATTTTTATTGAGTAGTGATCTGGCTACTTTATTTACAGGTAGAACATTTGAAATTGAGATGTACCCATTTTCTTTTCAAGAGTTTGTGAAATATTATGAATATGACGATTTGAATGTAGCGTTTGATCATTATGTACTTGAAGGAGGTATGGCTGGTTCCTATTTATATCAAAGTAATAGTGAAAAATATGACTATTTAAAAAATATATATCACACATTGATTGTCAGGGATATTACACAAAAATATAAGATACGAAATACAAAATTAATGGATGCTTTAAATGATTTTTTAATGGATAATATCTCTAATTTAATCTCATCGAGAAGTATCGCAAGAGAACTATCAAAAGAGCAAAATCACAAAAGAAAAAAAGATGTCAGTGATAAAACAATTAATAACTATCTAAAATATTTATGTAATGCATTTGCATTTTATAAAGTCAGGAGATATGACATTCAAGGAAAGAAATATTTGTCTTCCCAAGATAAATATTATTTAGTAGATCCGGCATTTAAATATGCGATGATAGGTACTAAAAATATGAATTATGGAAGAATCTACGAGAATATCGTAGCAATCGAATTGTTACGTAGGGGATATGAATTATATGTAGGAGTTCTTAATAAAAAAGAAA
>CALVJU010000015.1 GCA_944332375.1 uncultured Bacilli bacterium | reverse complement strand
CTTGAGCCTTAAATCATGTTAAAAGAGAAGTTATCTTCTCTTTTTTTGTCAACCTGATTGAAAGTGATTCTATTTCGTTGACAATTTTTTTAAGAAAAGGGTATACTGATCATAGAAGTTAAAAGATTGATGTGATAGGGAGTGGAGATTTTTATGGAGCAAAGTACAAAAGTAGTTCCAAAGACTAGTGCTAAGACGATCGTAACTGCAATTTATTTGGTTTTGTTATTTTATTCAGGGTTTAAAACATTTGTAAGACTCGATACGGAACATTTATTGACATTTGAAATAAAAGGATTTAGCATTGCATTCACAACATCCATGTTTTTACTATATATCGTATATGCGAATCGTAAGAAATTTTATTATATTGCCGTACCGATTATATTTGCAGGATTTGGCTATACATTTTATACGGTGTATCATAGCTATAGTGAAATGATGCAATTAGAACTTGGGTTTTATCTTTATATTGCAAGTTTTATCCTTTTTATCGTTAGTTTATTTTTTCCAATGCAAGAAAGTAAAAATCGCTCGAAAAAGAAATCTGATATCCAAAAAGTGATATCGGATATGAATCTGAAAGAACAAATGCGAGATAATTTTATGGTAGGTACTTATCTTTTTGGAATTAAAGGAAAACCAGAGTTATCAAATCATTTGTGTGCGATCACGACAAATAAAGATAGTAAAGATATAGTGTTTGTCATTGCATCGACTGAGAACTTTCAATATGAAATTAAATATGAACAAATAGAGAAGATTACAGTGAGGTCAGGTTTGTCAGTGAGTAGTAATGGAATGCATCAGGTAGAAGATCATAGTACGGAAAGAGCAATGCTAGCTACTGCCTTGTTAGGTGTTTGGGGACCTATGATTTCTGAGAGTGTTGGAGATCTTGGAAATGATGAAAAGATGAATTATAAGATCTCATTTACAGTAGAGATACATTATAAATTGGATGGAGAATCAAAGAGAATTGTCTTAGAATTCCATGAAGATCCAGATCGTTTTTTTGGAAAATTTGCAGGACTCTACCAAAAAGCTTCTTGATATTTCAGAAGCTTTTATTTTATAAAAAAAGAGAGAATATGTTGACAAGTATGATACAATAGATATGTGCGAAAGAGGGGATAGAATGAATGAGTTCGCAGCACTTTTATTAACATTATTAGTTGGATTATTTATCGTATTTGGAACTGCAATTATTTTTATTACGAAGAACAATAAAAAGATTGTACAGTTTTCTATTAGTACGGCGTTTGGAGTTATGGCATCATTAATCATATTAGAATTACTACCGGAAAGTTTCGAGCATTTAAGCGAAGGTTTAGAGACATGGCAAGCGGTAGGATGCTTGCTTTTCTTTATTATCATAGGAGTCTTACTATTAAAAGCGCTTGATTTATTTGTTCCAGATCATCATGAAAAGGAACATGAAAAAGTAGATGAAGAAAACTTAACACATATTGGAATTGTGGCAAGTGTTGCTTTGATTCTGCATAATATAATAGAGGGAATGGCAATTTATACGAGTGTTTTAAGTTCATTAGAGCTTGGAATCTTGATGTGTATTGGTGTAGGTCTTCACAATATTCCGATGGGAATGGTGATTGCATCTACATTTTATACATCGAAAAAGCACTTGAAAAGAACGATTGGAATTGTATTTCTCACTGCAATTTCTACGTTGTTTGGGGGACTTTTGATGTTCTTTATGAGTGGTATGTTAAACGAATTCTTACTGGGTATTTTACTTGCGATTACAACAGGAATGGTTTTATATATCGCCGTATTTGAATTGTTCCCACATCTAGTAGAACACAAAAAAGAAAAAGGAACGATCACAGGAGTATTACTTGGAGTCGCACTTTTACTCGTCAGTGTTTTGTTGGGTGGACATCATCATTAATAGGTTGACAAACAATGGAAAAAGATATATGATAAGACTATCAAATGCGATGATTAGGACACGATATTTTAAATCTTTTCTTTTAGAGAGCAGGGATTGCTGGGAACCTGTAGAAAAATTAAAATGTTACTACCTATGAGCAGAACTCGAAAGAGATTTCCGGTTTAGGACCGTTACTCCGTAATTAAGCGAAACAAAGGATGGTACCGCGTATCAACGCTCCTTACATAATAGTAGGGAGTGTTTTTTCATTCCCAAAACAATAGAAAGAAGGGATGTTATGGAAAATATTAAAGAGAACGAAAAATTAAATGTATTGAATCATAGTTGTGCACATTTACTCGCGCAGGCTGTAAAGCATTTATATTCGGAGGCTAAATTTTGGGTAGGGCCAGTGATCGAGGAAGGGTTTTACTACGATATAGATTTAGGAGACAAAACACTAACAGATGAAGATTTAGCTAAAATCGAGAAAGAAATGAAAAAATGTGCGAAAGCTGATAAAAGAATTTATAGAGAAGAGATCTCTAAAGAAGAAGCATTAGAAAAATTTAAAGACGATCCGTATAAAATAGATTTAATCAATAGAATGGACGAAAAAGAGACTGTTATTTCTTGCTATACCCAGGGAGATTTTACAGATTTATGTAGAGGTCCTCATGTTGAATCTACTAAGAAAATGAAGTATTTTAAACTTATTAAACATAGCGGAGCTTATTGGAAAGGTGATGCTAACAATAAAATGCTTCAAAGAATATATGGAGTATGTTTTGAAAACGAAGAGGATTTAAATCGTTATTTACAAGAGTTAGAAGAAAGAAAACAAAGAGATCATAGAAAAATAGGAAAAGAACAAGAAATATTTATGAATCATGAACTAGTTGGTGCTGGAATGCCGTTATGGCTTCCTAATGGTGCTTTAGTTCGTAAAGAATTAGAAAATTATATTTATGACAAGGAAAGAAAAATGGGATATCAACATGTTTATACGCCTTGTGTTGGAACAGTTGATTTATATAAAACTTCAGGACATTGGGATCATTATAAAGAAAATATGTTTCCATCAATGAAAGTTGATGAAGAAGAGTTTGTACTCCGTCCAATGAATTGTCCGCACCATATGTTAGTATATAAGAATAAACTTCATTCGTATAAAGAATTGCCTATTAGAATCGGCGAGTTTGCAACAGATTTTAGATATGAAGCGTCAGGTGCTGTGAAAGGATTAGAACGTGTAAGATGCATGTGCCAAAATGATGCTCATCTGTTTGTAACTCCGGAACAGATTGGAGAAGAGTTCAAAAAAGTTGTTAATTTAATTCTCGATGTATATAAAGATTTTGGAATTAAAGATTATAAATTTAGATTGTCGCTCCGCGATCCTGAAGATAAAGAAAAATATTTTGATGATGATGAAATGTGGAATAATGCTGAAGAAAGATTAAGAGAAGTTTTAAATGAACTTGGCGTCGAATATTTTGAAGCAATTGGAGAAGCTGCTTTTTATGGTCCTAAATTAGATGTCGAAGTGAAACCAGCGGTTGGGCCAGAGGTTACATTATCAACTTGCCAATTGGATTTCTTACTTCCAAGACGATTTGATTTATCATACATTGACAATAAGGGAGAAAAGCAAGTTCCTGTCGTTCTTCATAGAGCAATATTTGGTACATTTGACAGATTTACTGCATTTTTAATAGAAGAGACAAAGGGTGCATTCCCAACTTGGTTAGCGCCTGTACAAGTAAGTATCATTCCAGTAAATAACGAATATCACTTAGAATATGCTGAGAAGATAAAGGCATTGTTAGAAGAGAAAAATATTCGAGTAACGTTGGATGATAGAGATGAGAAGCTTGGATATCGTATGCGTGAAGCACAGACGAAGAAAGTTCCTTATATTCTTGTTTTAGGAGATAAAGAACGCGACGAAAATTTAATTAGTTATCGTTTGCATGGAGAACAAAAGACAACGACAGTTGCAGCAAATGAATTTGTCGATATGATCGAAGAAGAAATCAAAGAGAAAAAAATTGTAAAGTAGTCGATATGGCTACTTTCTTTTGATTGAAAAAGAATTGGAATGTTGTTATAATATAAAAGAATAGAGGGATCTTATGAGACGAAGATATGGGTTTACATTAATCGAATTATTAGCCGTGATTGTCGTACTTGGAATTATAGTACTTGTAATTGCACCTAATTTTATGGATGCAATTGCAACAGCACGTCAGAGTGGCTATAAAGAAACTTTAATGGGGGTATTACGCGCAGTATCACAAGATAGTGCAGAATACGATTATGACCGGCATATGTATGAAATTAAAAACGGAAAAATTGTTTATAATGATGAAAAAATTGATTATAACGGAAGTATCGAGGGAAATGGAACGATTGAAATCGATCTGAAAGGTAACACTAAAATAGAAGCGAGCAATGGACAATTCTGTGGAATTAAACCGTTTAAATCTAGTGAGATTATCGTGAAAGATGCGGGAGAATGTCCAAAAATTGCCGATACCTCTGGAGCATCTACACCAGAATTACTTGCCAATATGTATCCGGTTGTATGGGATGCTTCGCAAGGTTCTTGGGTGATTGCAAGCGAAGCAAATTACGAGAATAATGAGTGGTATAATTACGGAGAAAAAAGATGGGCGAATGCTATTACTGTGACGCCATCGCAGCGTGAAAAGTATAGAACGGCGAAAGTGGGAGATGTCGTTGATCCAGTAGATGTCGTCGGTTATTACGTATGGATTCCAAGATTTCAATATCGAGCATTCACGACAGGACCAACGGAGATTGAAATTTCATTTAATTTAGGAACGACGAGTGATGAAAGTTTAATTACACATCCAGCATTTCGTTTTGGTGGAAGAGAGATCAGTGGATTTTGGGTTGGGAAGTTCGAAACGACGGGAACGTCAGATCAACCGACAGTATTACCTAATGTTACGCCAATATCAGGAGAGAGCTTAAACACTTATTTCGAATCGTCTCGTAGCTTTAGTACGAGTACCGCATCTCGTCATGGTTTTAACGAAAGAAAATCAGATACTCATTTAATGAAGAATAGCGAATGGGGAGCAGTAGCTTATTTATCACATTCAAAATATGGAACTTTAAAAGAAATTACAGCAAACGGAAGTGGAAAAACTGGAGGGGGAAATTACCAGTCGAATGTCGCGCAATCTACAACTGGAAATATTTACGGGGTATACGACATGAGTGGCGGTGTTGGAGAGTACGTGATGGGAAACAATCTTGGAGAGATTGGAGAGTCACATATGTCAGAACTTCCAGAGACCAAATACTATGACTATTATAGTTCATATAGTGCGACAAATTATGAAGTATCTTTAAATGGAGATGCAGTAAAAGAAGTTGCTACATGGTATGGAGATACAGCGCAGATGGTGACGAGTGCACAGCCATGGTTTATCCGTGGAGGAGCAGGTAGTGGAGCTACGTCCGGAATATTTTCATTTTCATCAGGAACAGGAACGTATAATGCTCAAGTTGGATATCGTGTTACTGTCATCGCAATTTAAGGTCTAGTTTTTTCTAGTTTTGTCGAACAGCAGGACAGATAAATTTTCGTGTGTTAGACTCTATATAGAGGTGAGACACATGGAAGAAAAGATGAGGATTCACATGATGTTTGACAATATGATAGAAGATGTAAATTATATTAAATTAGCTACTTATTTCCGATATATATATAAGTAGCTTTTTTGTGGCTTAGATGTACAGGAAAAGTCAATTGACAAATGCTTGTTTTTTTGAGAAAATAGTAATGATAAAAAGAGGTGAAGGATCATGTATCAAGGAAGAGTCGAATTGACAACAAAAGATATTTTGGAAAAGGAGTTTAAGATCGATACGAGAGGATACCGTCCGCAAGAAGTCGATAAATTTCTAGATATTATTATTCGTGATTACGAAGAGATGAATGCCATCATGAAAGAATTAGAAATGGATAAAAAAGAACTCATGGAAGATAATATTCAATTAAAGCAAGAAGTACGTGCTTTGAAGACGAAACTTGATGTATTAAAAGATCATAGTAAAGGTGATGTTAGCAACGCCGACCTATTAAGGCGACTATCAAATCTAGAAAAGATTATATATGGAAAAGAAGATTAAGAATAATATTTTGACAAACGCTGCATTCTTTGCAATGTAGAGGAAAGTCCATGCTCGCACAATCTGTGATGATTGTAGTGCCCGTGTACAGGGAAAAAATAACCTGTAGTAGAGAAATCTAACGGCGACGAGGCAACCTAAGACCTCGGTTATGGTTGTATTAGTCATAAAGTGCCATAGTGACGATACCACTTGGAAACAGGTGGTGTGGAACGCGGTAAACCCCACGAGCGAGAAACCCAAATTTTGGTAGGGGAACCTAAAGGTTTGGAAACGAACGGACCTTGGGATCGGAAACGATAGATAAATGTTTGTCACCTCTTCGGAGGAACAGAACATGGCTTATAAAATATTATTTTTTTGTCAATACGAAAGTGGGTGTTAACTTGAAAGAAATCGGTGAGAGATTAAAGGAAACACGTGAGAGTATCGGAATTTCGATTGAGGAAGCTGCGGAAGATTTAAAGATGAGACCTTCGCAGATAGAAAATATCGAAGCGGGAAATATGGAAGCGTTTAAGGATGTTTTTTATTTAAAATATTTCATTCGTGATTATTCTAAGTATCTTGGTCTCGACTATGAAGATATGGTCGATGAATTCAATGAATATCTTTTTGACTATACATCGAAGATATCGATTGAAGATATTAAAAAGGCTAAGAAAAATGCACTTGGAAAGAGGAAAGAAGAACCGAAGCATATCGCATCACCTTATACGATAGAGAGAAAGAGAAGTTTTTTTATTCCCCCAATTGTGATCTACGTGGGAATTGGATTACTTGTTTTATTGATTGGATATTTTATTATTTCCAATATGGAACGTGATGATTTTACAGATGATGTAGTCGTAATGAATGATCAGGTCATTCGCTAGGAGGAATTTATGAATTTACCAAATAAATTAACGATGTTAAGAATTTTTATGGCATTTTTGATTATTGCCATCTTATTATTTCCGTTTGACGCAGCGGGAATTGAATTACCTAAATTATTTGTAAATGAGGCAATCGTCGTAGATATTCGTTATCCGATTGCTGGATTTATATTTATCATTGCATCTTTAACTGACTTTTTAGATGGACACATTGCACGTAAATATAATTTAGTGACGGATTTTGGAAAGATGATCGATGCGATCGCAGATAAAGTCCTCGTAAACTCTGTATTGATTATTCTATGTGCAACAGGATTTATCCACCCAATTATTACAGTTGTAGTTATCGTGCGAGATAGCATTGTCAATGCGATTAAAATGGTTGCCGGAAATAAAGGTGAGGCAGTTGCAGCGATCATGTCTGGAAAGTTAAAAACAGCGTGTTTAATGGTTGGAATTACACTCACTTTATTCTATAACTTGCCATTTGAATTATGGAATTTAAAGGTATCAGATTTCTTATTAATTATCGCAGCAGTACTTTCGATCGTGTCTGGTGTACAGTATTACACTATGAATAAAAAATATATTTTTGAAGATCAAAGTGCATCTGCAAAAACAAAGTAGAAGAGTATATCAAATTGTATATACTTCTTTTTTTATCTGCTGATTTAGGAATACATATTTTGGCAAACAATTGTTCGCAAAAACTATTGACAAATTATTTCTATGTGATAAAATGAGTATGTAAGAGTTAAATAAAACCAACATAGATAGAGGAGGAATTTATGGCAAAGGCAACTGCGGATAAAACATTAGATCAAGTTTTAGCAGACATGGAAAAACAGTTCGGAAAAGGGGCTGTAATGAAGTTAGGAGCAAATGAACATCGTGAAATCGATGTCATTCCAAGTGGTTCTCTTTCATTAGACATCGCACTAGGAATTGGAGGATATCCAAAAGGTCGTATTATCGAAATATACGGACCGGAGTCAAGTGGTAAAACGACGTTTGCATTACATGCGATTGCAGAAGCACAAAAAGCTGGAGGAAGAGTTGCATTTATCGATGCAGAGCATTCATTAGATCCTCAATATGCAGCAAAATTGGGAGTTAATATCGACGAACTATTATTGTCTCAACCCGATAATGGAGAACAAGCACTAGAAATTTGCGAAGCGTTGGTACGTAGTGGTGCAATTAGTATCGTTGTTATCGATTCCGTTGCAGCATTGGTTCCACAAGCTGAAATCGAAGGTGAAATGGGAGATAGTCACGTTGGATTACAAGCAAGACTTATGAGTCAGGCACTTCGTAAATTATCCGGAGTCATTAGCAAGACAAATACAATTGCAATTTTCATCAACCAATTACGTGAAAAAGTGGGGGTTATGTTTGGAAATCCTGAGACGACACCTGGAGGAAGAGCTTTGAAATTCTATGCTTCTGTACGTCTTGAAATTAGACGCTCTGAACAGATTAAAAACGGAACCAACATTATCGGAAACAAAACAAATATTAAAGTTGTCAAGAATAAGATGGCACCTCCATTTAAGAGTGCGACAGTAGATATCATGTATGGAGAGGGTGTCTCTGTCGAAGGTGAAATTGTCGATTTAGCAAGTGATGCTCATATTATTGAGAAGAGTGGAGCTTGGTATGCATATCATGGTGAAAAACTTGGACAGGGAAAAGAAAATGTCAAAGAGTTATTACGTACGAACAAGGCTTTAAAAGAAGAGTTAGAAGAACAAGTACGTGAACATTATGATATTAGTGTTAATAAGAATAAAAAAGCAACAAAAAAGGAAGAAGCAAAATAAAACTTCTTCCTTTTTTATAGTTCGTGAATATTGATAATAATTGGTGTTTGATCCAAACATTTTTTTACTTTTGCAGATAAATATTTTTTATGAACGGCAATCGCCGTGACACGTTCTTCGAAATAGTTTTGATTCATAATAAGATACTGTTTTGTATCTTTTTCATTTCCCCAAGAGTTTTCTACTTTCCAACGTACTGGTTTACGATCGATTAAATGAACTCCGACAAATGACATCGCATGACTCGATGGTATATCATGAAAATTATATGATGTTTTACGATCCATCTTTTTCATTCCAAGTGTATCAAAGTAATTATAATTTCTCATGTCTAAGATCCATTCCTTACGGTTCCACATTTTATTCGTAGGACATGCAAACCATACTGGAATATTATCTTTTAATTGCTTAATTGCAGCTTTTTCTAATTCTTCCAGTGGAACATTGATATATTCGAAATTTTTCATTGTTGCACCGTAAGCTCGTTCGTCCTGGTATTTTTGATAGTAATTTTTCTTATAATGGTCGATACTCTTTAATAACACAAAGTCGTTGGGATCGATCGTTAAATATTGTTTTTTGAATTTCATTGGGGTCATATGTTCAATTCTAATCTTCTTTTTATCTTTATCTTGATATTCTAATGTGAACTCTTTTGTTGGTTCTCCTAATACTTTACATAGAATTTCATAGACTTCCGACAACATTCTTTCTTTTTCTTTCCGTAATTTTTCTATCGGTGTGTTCTTAGCTCGAAGTTCGATAATAGTATTTGCATCGTATTTTAGTTTTTCTTGTAAGATGTTATTGAGTCGATTAGAAGCGATACTATCATGTGATTCTGGCATGTAGGAAGCTGGTAGAATTCCATATTTTGTAACAAGGTTAGAAAAGGATTCATACCATCCACCTTCACTACACATGAGATAATATTCTTGTAATAGATAATCGTAGTCTAAATTTTCTACTGTAAATAGATTTTCATAGGCATTATTAAATTTTTCTAATCGATCATAGAACGTAAGATAAACGTTAGATAGGGCAAGATCTTTTACTTCGATATTCATATTTTTCGCAATGTTTCCACGAATCATATTCGTTCCAGCAAAACACCAACACCGACCACTATTCTTTTGGTTTTGAACACTTCCTAGTTCTGTTTCTACGTTGAATACGTTTTGATTTTCGATCAAAGTTTCCCTATTGAAGCAAACATCGTCAATCCCAGATCTCGTAATGGCATTTTCGATTAACTTGTTCGTAGGGTCTTCATGATATTTTTTTTGAAAGTGTTCTAATTCTTTCATCGTAATTTCTTTTTTCATCATACCACCTCGTTTATATAATAGCACAAAAAGAAAAAAAACACTATAAAGTGTTTTGATTTTATATGGCGGAGTAGAGAGGATTTGAACCTCCGCGCCAGTTGCCCGACCTACACCCTTAGCAGGGGTAAGGCAATCGCTTAAAAAATAATAAAATTAACTGATACTTGGAATTACTTCAAATATCAGTTTTTCTATATGACTGAAATCTAACATGTACCTAGTTAATTTGCGCTGTAGTGGGACCTTACCAAAAGAGTTATCTAATGAAGCTAAATTAAAGACTATTTTCCTGATTATTGATAAATTGTTAATAGAATTATTTACTCTATTTCTAGAATGATCTTCATCAAAAATAACATCTAATCTCCAATGAAGACCACATTCAATACTCCAGTGATCTCTAATACTTTCAATGAGTGTTTTGATATCAATTTTATGATCAATAATATAATAATGTTTGGTAATAGTTGTTTCGTCCTTTTCCGTCCTACTTACTTTTACATAAGCAATCGCTTTTACGCTTTCCCATTTCTTTTTATCTTTTATGGAAGATACATTATAGGTTAAAAAATATTCTCTTTCTTCAATTCTACCATGATTTTTTTCTATACTCTTTTGATGTATAATTTCTTTATTTCCATAAAGATTATTATAACTATCAAAATGATTTTTAATTTGTTTTTTCAATTCTCTTTGATTATCCTTTACTTTTAAGACATAATGCGCTTTCTTTTCAATAATTTTGTTTATAATAGTTTCTTGCGTTCCTATGGCATCAATAGTTATAATACTTCCTTTTAATTCCAAAAGATCTAATAAATCTGGTATTGCAGTAATTTCATTTGTTTTATCTTCCACTTTCACTTGGCCTATAGATAAGCCAATTTCACCAATAAAAGCTGAAACAATGTATGGAATATTACCATTATTTATTTTATCTGTTGCACTCTTTATTGCCTTACCATCTATACTAATGTGTTTACCAGTTTTATTTTTAACAATTTCTTTTGTCCATTCTATAAATATTTCCATAAACTTTTTTGAATCAATTGCACCAAAAACATCTGAAAGGCAATCATGTGAAGGTGTTCCATTTTCCAATCCTAATAATTTTGTAAAGTAATCTTCTTTTAATTTCATAAAATCAGCAATATTGGTATAGTCTTTCAAACCACATAATAACCCATATATTGTCATGATTAATATGTCTATTAATTTATATTTTTTTCCTCTTGTATCTCTTGGATCTTCTAACACTTCAAATCTTTCAAATAAGTTCATAATTAAATCCTCTTTCTACCTTGATTTAATTATACACTATTTCTTTATTATTTTTTAAGCGATTGCCTTATTTTTCTTGACAATTACATATTTATTTAGTAAAATTTTAATTGGTACATTTTATATCCCATTCATGAGCCGTGGGACAGCTTATGAGACTAAAAAATTATTAGAAAGGGAATGTTTATGAAAAATACTTACATGCAAAAAAAAGAAGAGGTATCTCGTAATTGGTATGTAATTGACGCAACTGATATGACATTAGGTCGTTTAGCTGCAAAAGTCGCAACAATTTTACGTGGTAAACACAAACCTACGTACACACCACACATTGATTGTGGAGATTATGTAATCGTGGTAAATGCTTCAAAAGTAAATCTTACTGGAAATAAATTAGATAAAAAAATCTATTATAATCACAGTGGATATCCAGGAGGATTAAGAGAGAGAACTGCTCGTACAATGATTGAAAATTATCCAGAAGAGATGATTGAAAGAGCAGTAAAAGGAATGCTTCCAAAAGGAAGATTAGGACGTCAAATGTATAAGAAATTATTTGTATATGCTGGAAGTGAGCATCCGCATCAAGCACAACAACCAGTAGAGTTAAAGGAAATGAAATAGGAGGGTTTTAAATGGCACAAGAAAAGAAATATATTGGAACAGGAAGAAGAAAATCTTCAACAGCACAAGTTGTTTTAAGACCTGGTAAAGGTAATATTACAATCAATGGTGTAGATGTAAGAACTTATTTTCCTTATGAAACAAACGTTATGGATTTAAAACAACCTCTAACCGTTACAAATACAGAAGAAACATTTGACATTGAAGCGACAGTAAGAGGTGGAGGATTCACTGGTCAAGCTGGTGCTGTTCGTTTAGGAATTGCTCGTGCTTTATTAGATTATGATAAAGCAAACGAAGGTAGCGAAACAAGTTATCGTACCATTTTAAAAAGAGCTGGTTTTGTTACACGTGATTCTAGAGCAAAAGAAAGAAAGAAACCAGGATTGAAAGCAGCTCGTCGTGCTCCACAATTCTCAAAACGTTAATCTTATGCGACAATGGTGTCAACCTAAATTATGGGTTGGCATTTTTTTTGGAAATGTTTTTACAAATAAAAAGCTCACAAACATAGCGATGAGCTTTTTATTATACTGAAATAATAATCTTAATGATTTTCTTGTTGTGAAGTATGGTAATAATCTTTTAAGAATTGTTCTTTATATTCTTCGAAATTTCCGTCTAGGATTGCTTTTCTTGCTTCCTCCATTAAGCGAATAATAAAGCGTAAATTATGAATAGAAGAGAGCGTAAAGTACTGTTGACGTTCTTCTAAGTTTTCTGACTTCCACATTCTTCTTAATTCTCCTCTTGTCCATCCGTTTTTACAAGTAGGACAATCACAAGAAGGATCTAACACTTCTGTACTATCTTTATATTTCGCTAATCTTAAATTTCCAAATTTCGTATAAATTCTTCCATGTCTTGCTTCTCTTGTCGGAGCTACACAATCAAATGTATCAGCCCCCATAGTAATTCCAATTAAAATATCATCTGGTCGAGAAAGACCTAATAAGTGTCTTGGCTTTTTTTCGGGAAGTTCTTCACAGCACCAACGGAGAATTTCACCTAAATCTTCTTTTAAAAATGCTCCTCCAAGGCCATAACCATCAAAATCCATCTTTGCCAGTTTCTTTGCTGTAGAACGTCTTAGATCTTCCCATCTTCCTCCCTGTAATACTCCGTATAATGCTTGATGATATCCAAGGTCATCACAGTGTTTTTGATGCTCTTCAAGACTTCTTTTTGCCCATCTTTCTGTTCTTTCCAACGCTTCTACATTGTAATCATAACTATCTGCAAGAGAAGTTAATTCATCAAATGCCATGTGAATATCCGCACCAATTTCACATTGAATTCGCATAGACTCTTCTGGCCCAATAAAGTCATCTTTCTTTAATATTGGGTCATAGAAGTATACACCATCTTCTGTTACTCGTGCTAATCGATCTTTTTCTTCTGCGTTAACTACTTCTTTTTCTCTTTCCATGCTGACAACTTTACCAATACCAGAACCGAGAGACATTACTTGAAATCCACCAGAATCTGTAAGAGTTGGTCTATTCCAATGAGACCATTTCGCAAGTCCTCCAGCTTTAGCAATCTCTTTTGAACGATTTCTGAGATGGTATCCATTACTAAGCATAGCCTGAGCATTGATGTTCTTCAACTCTTCCATAGAAACAAAGCGAACCTCTCCATTGGTACCTACTGTCATAAAGGCGGGTGTTAAAATATCTCCATGAGGCGTGTGAATGATACCAGCTCTTCCTAACTTTCCAGGTATTTTTTTTGTTATTTCAAATGAAAATTGATTATTATTTTGATATTGTTCCAAATCAATCACATCCCTTATCACAATCTGATTTATTATATCATGATTCTTTTTCATATACAAATATTGTCGAAAAGTAAACCTATACTTATTTTAAAAATATGTTATAATAGAAGTGAAAAGGAGGGGTGGTATGCTTTATAAATATGCGGATTTAAAAAGAAAGGGGTATGCCCATAAAGATATTGAAAGACTTGTAGATCAAAGAATTATGTTTAAAATCGAAAAAGGAGTTTATTCTAATCGTCGAAATGTGACTGAACTGTCAACGTTCATGATAAAACATCCTAAAGTCATCTTTACTCTGGAAAGTGCTTTTTACTATTATGGAATGACTGACAAAAGACCTGAAAAATATGTTGTTGTCACAAAAAAGCCAGCTTGGCGAATTGTCGATGTTCAAATTAAACAATACTTTATGGATCCGGCGATTTATGATATTGGTGTTACGAAGTTACAAATCAATAACACTTGGATTCCTATTTATGATCGTGAGCGTATGTTGATTGAACTTGTTCGTTATCGAAAAAAGTTAGATCCAGAGTATTACAAGGAAATTAGAGACTATTATCACCATCATCCTGAGAAAATCAACATGAAAAAATTAAAGGGGTATTTAGATCAATTTGTGAGTAAAAAGAAATTAACAGAAGTAATTTTGACAGAAATTTTGTAAGAGGTGAAAATAATGGAAGAAAATGAACAAATTTTAACAGAATTAAAAGAATATTTAATCCATGATGAAGATAAGAATAGTGCAATATTAAAAGAAAAAGCACTTTCTGATATGATTGATAAATCGTATGAGTTAATGGAATTAAACAAAGGGGAACGATCAGAATTTATTTGTGCAAGTTATTTTTTATTTATGATGCATGATGTGAAACAGTTGAAAGAAAAAATGATGGCAATTCCTCTCAAACAGTTGGAAAAGGAATTGTTAGAGGAGTATTCCTTAAAGACCGAGATTCCCGATACATTAAAAGGAGAAATTGCCGTTTCTACAATAAAAGAAAATTTGAAAGCATTAAAAAAAGAATTTCAGAAAGCGTAGGTGTTGTATGAAAATTAGTTATGATTGGAAAGAATATACATGTTTAGATGCAGGAAATGGAGAAAAATTAGAACGATGGGGAGATATTGTTTTAAGAAGACCAGATCCTCAAGCAATATGGAAAACAGATAAACAAGAAGCATGGGAACATGTTGATGGAAGATATTTCCGTAGTCATCGTGGTGGAGGAGAATGGAAGTTTTATAAGAAGTTACCTGACCAATGGAACATTCACTATAAAGATTTAACTTTTAAAGTAACTCCTACGAATTTTAAGCATACTGGTTTATTTCCAGAGCAAGCTGTAAATTGGGACTATATGATTCAAAAAATAAGAGGTGCGAATCGCCCTATTAAAGTACTAAATTTATTCGCATATACAGGAGGAGCAACAGTTGCCTGTTCTTATGCTGGTGCAGAAGAAGTTGTACATGTTGATGCGGCAAAAGGCATGGTTCAGTGGGCAAAAGAAAATGCAAAATTATCTGGACTTGAGAATCATCATATTCGCTATATAGTAGATGATTGCTTGAAGTTTGTGGAAAGAGAAGCAAGAAGAGGAAGAAAATATGATGCGATTGTAATGGATCCCCCTAGTTATGGAAGAGGACCAAATGGAGAAGTATGGAAATTTGAAGATAATATTTATATATTAATTGAAGCTTGTATGAAAATATTGTCTGATCAACCTCTTTTTGTATTAATTAATTCTTATACAACGGGGATTAGTAGTACCGTTCTAGAAAACATTTTAAAAACAACAATTTTAAAACAGTATCCAGATGGAGTAATTGAAACTGGGGAAATTGGACTTCCTATTGTAAAAAACAATTTGATATTACCTTGTGGAATCTATGGAAGATATGAGTCAAAAGATTAAAATAATCTATGAAGATAATCATCTTCTTGTTGTGGAAAAACCGATTAACGTACCTGTTCAAGAAGATCAAAGTAAAGATGCAGATTTATTAAACCAGTTAAAAGACTATTTAAAAAGGAAGTATCATAAACCGGGAAATGTTTATTTAGGACTGGTTCATCGTTTAGATAGACCTGTTGGGGGAATTATGGTATTTGCGAAAACTTCTAAAGCGGCAAGTCGTTTAAGCGAACAGGTCAGAACTCATCAGTTTCAAAAAGAATATGTAGCAGTTGTTATGGGGAAAATAGAAGCTTCTGGTCACTTAGAAGATCATTTAATAAAAGATCAGAAGAAAAATATCGTTCGTGTAGATCCTAGTGGAAAACAAGCTGTTCTTGATTTCCGACGACTTTCTTATAAAGATCAAATGAGTCTTGTGTTGATTCATCTAAAAACAGGAAGATCTCATCAGATTCGTGTTCAATTTTCTTATCATGGTTATCCACTATATGGAGATCAAAAGTATGGAAGAGATTCGAAAGTAGGAGAACAAATTGCTTTATTTGCAAAGTCCATTACTTTTATTCATCCTACGACAAAAGAAAAGCTCACATTTTCTTTACCAATTCCGAAAACCAAACCATGGAATCTATTTTCTGATATAGATTGTGATATAATGTAAGTACAGAGGGTGTTAGGTATGAATAAGTTGTATGTTGTGATTCCTTGTTATAATGAAGAAGAAGTCTTGAAAGAGACAGCTAAACGGATTAAGAAAAAAATGAACGAATTAAGGAAAAAGAAACTCATTCATGGAGATTCTCATGTTGTTTTTGTAAATGATGGCTCTAAAGATAAAACTTGGGAAATCATCTCTTCTCTTGTTGAAAAAGATACTTTATTTGGTGGAATTAGTTTATCGCGAAATAGAGGACATCAAAATGCATTATTGGCTGGATTGATGACAGTTAAAGAAGATGCCGATATGGTGATATCCATGGATGCTGACTTGCAAGATGATATCGATGTGATGGAACAATTTATTTTAAAATATCAAGAAGGATATGATATTGTATATGGTGCGCGTTCTTCTAGAAAAAAAGATTCTTTTTTTAAAAGAACAACAGCAATCTTATTTTATAAACTGATGTCTTTTATGGGAGTAGAATCCGTATATAATCATGCAGATTATCGCTTGATGAGTAAACGAGCTCTGGATGGTCTAGAACAATTTCAAGAAGTAAATTTATTCCTAAGAGGAATGATTCCTTTGGTTGGATACTCTAGTACTGTTGTTCCATATGAAAGAAATAAACGATTTGCCGGAGAAAGTAAATATCCATTAAAAAAAATGATCAATTTTGCATTAGATGGAATTACTTCATTTAGTGTAAAGCCAATTCGTTTCATTACAATATTAGGTTTTTTGATATCACTGATTAGTGTTGTTATGTTTGTTTATACAATTGTTAGACATGTTTTAGGCTATACGATTGTTGGATGGAGTTCTATTATTATATCTTTATGGTTCTTAGGAGGAATTCAAATCTTATCTCTTGGGATCATTGGAGAATATATAGGAAAAATTTATATGGAAAGTAAAAAAAGACCTCGTTTTATTATTGAAGAATATCGTATCCGTCATAAGAAATAAAAAAGTAAAAGTTGGTGAAAAAATGAAGAGAGTATTATTTATATCGTCAACAGGTGGACATTTTAATGAATTGATGCAATTACAAAGTATGTTTTCAAAATATGACTATCACATTATTACAGAAAAAACAAAATCGAATCAGGATTTAAAGGAGAAGTTTCCAGGTAGAATCAATTATTTGATTTATGGGACAAAATCTCATTTACTTACTTATCCGTTTAAGTTACTAGCGAACTGTTTTAAAAGCTTATATTTTTATTTTAAATTTCATCCGGATTATATTATCACAACGGGAACGCATACTGCAGGTCCAATGTGTTGTATTGGAAAAATTATGGGAAGTAGAATCATTTATATTGAAACATTTGCGAACATTCAGACAAAAACAGCAACCGGAAAATTACTATATCCAATTTCTGATTTGTTTGTTGTACAGTGGAAAGATATGCAGAAATTATATAAAAAGGCAAAATACGGAGGTTGGATTTACTAATGGTTTTTGTTGTATTAGGAACGAATGATAAAGATTTTTCTCGCTTGTTAAGAGCAATTGATCATGAAATTGAAAAAGGTACTATCAAAGACGAAGTGGTTGTGCAAACAGGTGTTACAAAATATCATTCAAAGCATTTAAAATTACTCGATTTTATTTCCATGGATGATTTTAATCACTATATAGAACAAGCCGATTATATTATTACGCATGGTGGAGTTGGAACAATTATTGATTGTTTAAAACTTGGAAAAAAAATGATAGCTGTTCCCCGTTTAAAAAAGTATAAAGAACATGTCAATGATCATCAATTACAAATTATTTCGGAATTTGAAAAAGATGGTTATCTAATTGGTGTGGAAAACTTAGATGATTTAGGAAAGGCTATCAAGAAAATAAAAAATTTTCATCCCCAAAAATATCGTTCCAACAATAAGAATTTCGTGAAAATGATTGAAAATTACATTGAGAAAGATCAACATACAAGTTGGTATAATCGATATCGAGAGGTAATATTTTATTTAGTATTTGGAGTACTTACTACAGTAGTAAATATTTTATCGTTTTATATTATGGACTTATTTGGAGTAAATACTTATGTGAATAATACAATCGCTTGGGTTTTATCCGTGATTTTCGCATATGTTACGAATAAATTATTTGTTTTTGAAAGTAAAACAAATGGAAGGAAAGAATTGGTAAAAGAGGTAAGTTCTTTTTTCGGAGCGCGTATCTTATCTTATGTGATTGATATGGCTGGTATGTATTTACTAGTTAGTATTCTTTTGACAAATAAAATGTTTGCTAAAGTTGTAATGAATGTGGTTGTCATTATACTAAATTATATCTTTAGTAAATTATTTGTTTTTCAGAAAAAGAAGAAAGTTTCTTAGTACTAGAAGGAGTTTCATACTCCTTTTTTTGGATAATTTAAGAAAATTAACATAGTTTTTATTAGGTGATGCCTTTTGAAAAAATATAAATTATATAGTTTTTTTTCTTTTTTCTTTTTAATTTGTCTGTTTACTTTTGTCAGCGCGAAAACAGTAAAAGAACCATTATATCAGAAAACTATTTTTTTAGATGCCGGACATGGCGGTCCTGATAGTGGAGCTCTTTATAAGAATATTTATGAGAAAGATATTAACTTAAGTATTGTAAAAAAATTAGAAAAACAGTTAAAAGAAAAGGGTGCCACTGTTTTTCTTACTCGTGATGGAGATTATGATTTATCTGTTCCATATACAATTAACCGAAAAAGAAGTGATTTATCGCGACGTGGAAATATGATTAATCGCTCAGATTGTGATTTATATTTATCGATTCATTTAAATGCAGATACGTCGACTACCTATCATGGGGCCCAAGTTTTTTATGATTCCAGTGTAAAAGAGAATAAAAAGATTGCTGAGTTGATTCAAGCAGATTTAAAACAACAACTATATACGACAAGAGAAGCAAAGGAAAAGAATGACATGTATTTATTTCATCGCTTGAAAAAGCCAGGGGTATTGGTTGAAGTAGGGTATATTTCAAACCCAAATGATCGTTATTTATTAATGCAAGAAACTTATCAGGAAAAAGTTGCGAAGATTTTAACAAATAGTATTATTTCTTATTTTTACGAGAAATGAAATTTTCTCTTTTGATAATAAAACATAAAAAAAACATATTTCACCACATTTTTTGTGATATAATGATCCTAGGTGAGAGTATGAGGAGCAAGATATTTAAGACCCTGGACGAACAACTTGCTATCTTAGAAGAGCGTGGTTTGGTTATTCGTGATTATGATAAAGCAAAAACGATTCTGTTTAGGGAAAATTACTTTTTTTTAAATGGATATCGTCATTTATTTTCTAGAAAAAATAAAACTGATCAATTTATTACGGGTACTACTTTTGAAGAGTTGTATGCGACTTTTACATTTGATCGTAGTCTTAGAAATTTAATGTTTAAATATCTGCTCATCATAGAAAATAACATTAAATCAATTATTAGTTATCAATTATCTAGAAAATATGGTTATAAGGATAAAGAATACTTAAATCCAAATAACTTTACACAAGATTCTATGAAAACAAGACAAGTACATGATATTTTATCAAAAATGAAACGTCAGATCCGAATTAACGGAAAGCAGCATGCTGCAACTTCTCACTATCTGTTAAATTATGGATATATTCCAATGTGGATCTTGGTGAAAGTATTGTCATTTGGAATTGTTTCAGAATTGTATTCTATCTTAAAGTATGAAGATCAATTAGTGATTGCTGATTTTTATCATGTTGATACGGAAACACTGAGTATTTTTTTAGCACTTCTTTCTAATTTTAGAAATCTATGTGCACATGAAGATATCTTGTATGATCATCGTACACAACGTTCTATTCCAGATAATAAATATCATTATGCACTTCATATTGATAAGACAGATGATGAATACATCTATGGAAAAAATGACCTATTTGCTCTGATTATCATTATGAAATATATGCTTACAACAGAGGAATTCGCAGACATGATGAATGAGCTTGGTTATGAAATTGATCGTTTGGATGGAATTGTCAATGTTGTTCCATTAAATACCATATTAAATAAAATTGGATTTCCAGATAATTGGCGTGAAATTGAGTCGTTAGATTAGAGGAGGCTATGAAAAGCTATATGAAAAGTAATACAAAACAAAAAGTAATTTATCTCATATCGATTATTTTAGCAATCTCTGTTGGTATCGTTGGTACTATTTTGGTATTCAGATATGTGCCAGGCACTACAGAAGTAGTTAATCGTACTGTACAAGATGTCACGATTGAAGAAACAAATACAATTAAAGATTCTATTAATAAAATAAAAGATGCAGTAGTAGTTATAGAAAGTTATCAAAATGGACAACAAGTCTCTCAAGGATCTGGCTTTGTTTACAAGAAAGAAGATGGAAGAGGATTTGTTCTTACTAATCATCATGTTATAGATGGTGCAACGGAAATTCGAGTTGTAAATAACAATGATGAAAGTGTAGAAGCAACTTTATTGGGAAGTGACGAACTATCTGATTTAGCTGTTTTGTCCATTGACGAAAGTGCTGTCATGGATGTAGCAACTTTTGCGAATAGTGAAGATATTGAGGTTGGAGATACCGTATTTACAGTTGGTACTCCACTTGGAAATGAATATAAAGGTACTGTTACGAAAGGAATTCTTTCAGGTAAAAATCGTCTAGTAACAGTAGATACATCTACTGGTGGCTTTGTTATGGAAGTATTGCAAACAGATGCTGCAATGAATCCTGGAAATAGTGGTGGACCTCTTTGTAATGTAAACGGAGAAGTCATTGGAGTCAATTCTTTGAAGTTGGTAGAAGATGAGATCGAAGGAATGGGATTTGCAATTCCATCAGAAATGGTACAGTCAGAATTAGAAGCATTAGAACAAGGGCAAACAATTGTAAGACCACGACTTGGTGTTGAATTTACTGATTTATCAAATTCATATTTACTTTATCGTAATGGAATTATGGTTGATGATGATATTGATCAAGGTGTTGTTGTAGTTAGTGTTTCTAATGGTACTCCGGCGAGTGAAGCAGGATTACAAAAAGGGGATATTATTACAGAAATGGATGGAGAAACTGTAAAAAGTACAAGTCACTTTAGATACTTGTTATATAAACACCAAGTAGGAGATACTGTAACGATTAAATATATTCGTAATGGAAATACAGAAGAAGCAACATTACATTTAAATCAAGAGGCAAGCTAGCCTCTTTTGTTTTACTTTTTTTGTGATACATGATATACTTTCAATAGAGGGTAGGTGAATGAATGAGCATTTTAGTAACTGGTGGAACAGGATATATTGGGTCACATACAGTAGTAGAATTATTAAATGGAAATTATGATGTAGTTGTCGTTGATAATTTCTCTAATTCAAAACCTGAAGTGATTGATTGCATCAAGAAAATTACAGGGAAAGAGTTTACTTTTTATGAAGGAGATGTCTGTGATAAAGACTTACTTCGTAAAATATTTCAAGAAAATCAGATCGATGCAGTGATTCATTTTGCAGGATATAAAGCAGTGGGAGAGTCTGTGAAAAAGCCATTAATGTATTATCACAATAATTTGTTTTCAACAATCAATTTATTAGAAGTCATGGAAGAAGTAGGTTGTAAGAGATTTGTTTTCTCTTCTAGCGCAACTGTGTATGGTGATCCGGCTTCTTTACCAATTCGTGAAGATTTTCCATTATCAACAACGAATCCATATGGAAGCACGAAGTTAATGATTGAAGATATTTTACGTGATTTAAGTATTGCTGATCCAGAGTTTAGTATTGCCATTTTGAGATATTTTAATCCAATTGGTGCTCACGAGAGTGGTTTGATCGGGGAAAATCCAAATGGTATCCCAAATAATCTTATGCCATATATTGTTAAAGTGGCTACGGGAGAATTACCAATTTTAAGCGTTTTTGGCGATGATTATGATACACCTGATGGAACAGGTGTTAGAGATTACATTCACGTTGTAGACCTTGCAAAAGGCCATATTAAGGCAATAGAAAAGGTAATGAGTGGAACTGGAATAGATGCATATAATTTAGGAACAGGTGTTGGATATAGTGTTTTAGATATTGTACATGCATTTGAAAAAGCAAACAATATGACAATTCACTATAAAATTGTAGATAGAAGACCTGGGGATATTGCAGCAAACTATGCAGATCCTAGTTATGCATTAGAAAAACTTCATTGGAAGGCAGAAAAAACACTAGAAGATATGTGTAGAGATTCTTATCGTTATGTTGTAGTGCATAAAAAAGAAGATGAATAAATTGCTTGAGCAATTTTTTTCTTAAGGATGTGAAAATATGGAGTTTGATTTTAATACTTATGTTAAAAAAATGGTATCAAAGGAAGATATCGATCAATATTCAAAAGAACTAGAAAATATTAAAAAGAAATTTTCTCAGGGGTATCCGGAATTGTGTTGGTATGATATGGGAAAATATGTCGATAATCAAGAGTTAAAGAGAATGATTCAACAAGCAGATGATCTCAAAAGAATTAGTGATGTCATTCTGATTATCGGAATTGGTGGTTCTTCTATGGGAGCCCAAGCTACGATTCAAGCACTATCTCCATATTTTCGAAGAAGACGCCCAGAAATCATATTTGTTGGGAATGATTTATCTAGTGAATATTTAATTGATTTACAAAATTATTTGAGGGAAAAAGATGTTAGTATTCACGTTGTATCGAAATCAGGAAATACGATGGAAGTAATTACTGTTTTTGAATTATTCCAGAGTTGGATGTATAAAAAATATAGTACGGAAGAAGTGAAGCGTAGAATTGTAGTAACAACCAGTTCTTATGATGGAAAGCTGATGTATTATGCTACAAAATATGGCTATGAAAAGTTTCATATTCCGAATGTCATTAGTGGTAGATACTCTCTTTTTACACCTGCAACTTTATTTTCTATGGCGTTGGCAGATATTGATATTATTTCCTTCTTAAGAGGAGCAAAAGAGGGAAGAATATATTTAAATCAAGCGGGTATTTATGCTATGTTACGAAGGATTTTCTTTGATCACGGCAAAGTGATTGAAGGATTTGCAATCTATGAACCGAAATTGTCAAAAATGGTGGAGTGGACAAAACAACTCTTTGCAGAGTCAGAGGGGAAAAATGAAAAAGGAATTTTACCAGTGAAATTGATTTACACGAGAGACTTGCACTCTTTAGGTCAATTCATACAAGAGGGGAATCCTATTTTGTTCGAATCGACTATTTCTATTATGAAAACAAGAACGTTTCAAGTGGAAAAATATCAGGAGACACTGAGTAATATTAACCATATTATTGAAAAAAGTGTATGTCAAGCACATTTAGATGCTAAGTGTCCTACTTTACTTATGAAGATAGAAGAGTTGGATGCATATCATTTAGGAGAATTAGCAATGTTTTTCATGATGAGTGCAGCAATGAGTTCTTATCTATTCCACGTCAATCCATTTGATCAGCCAGGGGTAACGAAATATAAAGAAATTGTTGGAAAAAACTTAAGAAGTATTTAAAAATAGAAGAAGTACAAAAAACACTTTTTCTTTTTTCACGAATTCTTTTTCTAAAAAGGATTGTAATTCTTGAGAAATTATGATATTCTATACAGAAAAATGAGTAAAAGATTTTGCTTTGCATTTTAGAATATTCAAATTAGAAAATAAAACGAATGATATGTTATAATATAGAAGAAATTAGGAGGGTTTGCTATGTTGGATGAATTAATAAAAGTACAGGAAGATTTCTCTAGTTCCATTGTAACAGCAGAAGCTGTATTAAATATCGCATATGTTTTAGAAGAAGAATTTCAAAATATGATGAAATTATTCGAAGAAGAAGAAGTCCAAAATAAAAAATTAAAACCAGAATATCAAGAATATAAATATAAAAAAGGGTTTACTAGATTATCATTTGTGTTTTACTATAATGATAAACATTCTAGAGAAGAAGTAGATTCTTATGAGACAATGTATAAATTATATCAAAAAGGGAAACTGGAAAATGTATCTAACATTATTATGGTTTGTAATCTTGATTACTCTAGCATGAAGGGTAAGAGCATGCAAGGTAGAAAGCGCTTTGAAAATAAGATTGAAATTATTTTTAAACCATATGATATTAAATTGATCAAAACTTCAAATACAAGAGAGCCATTAATTGATAACATTTATAAACGTCTAATCGAAGAAATGAGGAAAATGAAGGTAGAAAATACAGTTTTCTGTAGTAGTAAATCATTTAACCGCCAAATAAAAAATGAAAATACAACAAGTACAATTCGTCGTGAGACACCACAAACAAATATGAAAAATAAAGAAGTAGAAGAAAAAAAGCAATTAAAAAGAATTGTAACAGCGATGGTAAATGCGACAAAAGAAGAATGGACAACAATTCAATTGAAGGCGACAAAAGAAGAGAAGACAGTCGATCTTAAAATGGCAATTTGGAAAAAAGATGGAAAATTAATGAGTCATCAAAATTTAGAAGAATCCGCTTTAAATCAGATTAAAAATGAAGTGATCAAATTAATTTCATTAACGGAAAAAGAACAGACAAAGAAGTGGAATACACTTAATATGATTGTAAAAGAAAATGGGCAAGTTGGATTTGAATATGGATACGATGAAAAAAAATAAGATATAAAAAACGATAGATTAGTTCGTTTCTAATTTATCGTTTTTCTTTTATTATTTCTTTTTTCTTTTCTTCTCTTTCTTATGTTCCGGTTGGAATAATTTATCCAAATAGATGGCGGTAACAAAGAAATCAATTGCAATCATAACAAGATATCCACCGGCAAACATTGTCCATAGAGCAAATCCATCAAATGGATTTAACAACAGAATAATTCCTAATACAAATTTAATAAAACAGTCTAATAAGTCCCATTTATAAGGTAATTTTAAACTAGATTTTTGAAAAACAACATTCAACTTAAGAGTAGCACTAGAAATGACCCATACTCCTACAATAATTCCAAAGACAGTTTGTGATAGATTTGGTCGGAATAATAGTAATATTGCGAGTGTGAGATGAACGATTCCTTGTGTTAGGTGAAAAGTTGGAATTAGAATACGTTCTTTTGCAAAAATAGAGTATAGGATTTGTTCTATACCTAATACAAGGAATAAAACTCCCATAATAAACTCTAAACTATGTAAAAAAGACTGTGGAAAAATCAATAATAATAGTCCTATTATTAACAATAATACTGCGCTAATCATTGGCATATATGAAACTTTAAATCTTCTCATAAACTTCCTTCTTTCTTATCTTATTTTATCACAGTTTTCTTCTAAAATAAATGAATGATTCATTACTAGTGTAACATGATGAACATAGAATTGCAATTAAATTTTTTGTCACATTTTTCAACATTGTAAAATGGACAAACCTGGGATAAAATGAACAATCCTGCATAGTATTTTTTAGGAGGACATGCTATGCAAAGAAAAATAGAATTCACAGGACTGACAGAGAAACAAGTACAAAAATCAAGAGAAACATATGGAACAAATGAGTTAACACCGCAGAAGAAAGATAGCTTTTTAGGATTGCTATTACAATCCTTAGGAGATCCGATTATAAAAATATTACTGATTGCGTTAGCAATTAAAACTGTCTTTTTAATGAAGAGTTTTGACTGGTATGAAACAATTGGAATTGTCATTGCCATCTTTTTAGCTTCTTTTATTTCAACAATCTCAGAATATGGGAGTGAAAAGGCATTTGAAAAATTACAAGAAGACTCTGCAAAACTGAAATGTAGGGTCAAGAGAAATGGAAAAATTGTTGAAGTGTCAATGGATGAGATTGTAGTAGGAGATCTTGTTTTATTAGAAGCAGGGGATAAGATTCCTGCAGATGGACGTATGATAGAAGGAGAAATTACCGTAGATGAATCAGCTTTGAACGGAGAAACAAAAGAAGCGAGAAAAAAAGCGATTTCTCACTTAGAAGAAGAAACAGAAGAGAACCTTGTTTACCGTGGGACAGTTGTCTATTCTAAAAAGGGAATGATGCAAGTAAATAAAGTAGGGGATCAAACCTTTTATGGAGCATTAGCAAAAGAAATACAAGAAAAACAACCTGATAGTCCTTTAAAGTTACGATTAAGAGGACTTGCTACAATTATCAGTAAAATTGGATATGTTGGAGCAGTCTTAGTAAGTATTTCCTATCTGTTTTCTGTTGTTGTAATTGAAAACCATTTTCAACCTGATTTGATTTTAAAAACAGTGACAAACTTTCCTTTGATTAGTGGCCATATTTTATACGCTTTAACACTGAGTGTTACGATTATTGTGGTTGCTGTTCCGGAGGGACTACCTATGATGATCACTCTTGTTCTTTCCTCAAATATGAAGCGAATGTTAAAAAGCAATGTTCTAGTTCGAAAATTGATTGGAATTGAAACAGCGGGAAATTTGAATATCTTATTTACGGATAAGACAGGTACTCTTACAAAAGGAAAATTAGAAGTCATTTGTTTGATGGATGGAAAATTGCGAGAATATCAAAGTATTTCACAGTTAAACTCGTGTAAAAACTATCAAGAAATTGTAAAAGATTCTTTGTATTATAATAATGCAAGTAGTTATGATGAAAGTAAAAAAGAAGTAATAGGAGGAAATATTACAGATCGTTCTTTGATGCAATTTATTGTTGGAAATTTTCCGGAAAAGAAAAGAGTTGTCTCTTCTTTACCATTTGATAGCAAAAATAAATATTCTATGGTTTCTGTAGAACATCATGGACAAGTAAGACATTTTGTAAAAGGGGCTCCAGAAAAACTTCTATCACAGTGTACAGAATATTACGATGAAGATGGGAAAAAGAGACGAATTATTTCTATTCAATCCTATTTTCAACGTTTAAAACAAATTACAAGTCATGGAATTCGCGTGTTGGTCTTGGCAGAATCTAAGAATGGGGAAAATATTACAACGCATTCTAATTTGACATTGATTGGAATTATTTTAATTAAAGATGAAGTAAGAGAAGAAGCAAAAGAGGGAATAGAACTTGTCCAAAGAGCCCATATTCAAACTGTTATGATTACTGGTGATAATCAAGATACAGCAATTTCTATTGCAAAGGAAGTAGGCTTAATTCAAGAATCTAGTGATATTGTGTTAACGAGTCAAGAATTGAATCAGAAAAGTGATGAAGAATTGAAAAAGATTTTGCCTCATTTAAGAGTGGTTGCAAGATCGTTACCGCAAGATAAAAGTAGATTGGTAAGAATTAGTCAAGAAATGAACTTAGTAGTAGGTATGACAGGGGATGGTGTGAATGATGCCCCAGCATTAAAAAAAGCCGATGTTGGTTTTGCAATGGGAAGCGGGACAGAAGTCTCTAAAGAAGCCAGTGATATTGTAATATTAGATGATAACTTCAAATCGATTTCACAGGCAATTTTGTTTGGAAGAACTATTTTTAAAAGTATTCGAAAATTTATTATTTTCCAATTAACCGTAAATATTTGTGCTGTTAGTTTATCTATTATAGGCCCATTTATTGGTGTTGATACACCTGTTACAGTGATTCAAATGCTTTGGATTAATATGGTGATGGATACTCTTGCTGGAATTGCTTTTGCCTATGAACCACCTTTATTAGAGTATATGGATGAAGAACCAAAAAAGAAAAATGAACCTATTATTAATACTTATATGAAAGATGAAATTATTTTTACAGGTGCTTATTCTGCATTATTATGTGTCTTGTTTTTAAAATCGCCGTGGATTCATCATTTCTTCCGTAGTGGTATTGATAATCGATATTTAATGACAGCTTTCTTTGGGCTATTTATTTTCATGGGTATTTTTAACAGCTTTAACGCACGAACACATCGTCTCAATTTACTAGCCCATTTATATCAAAATCGTATTTTTATAGTCGTCATTTTATTTATTTTATTTGTGCAAGTAAGTTTGATTTATTTTGGAGGCTCTTTATTCCGTACATTTGGATTGACTCTATATGAGTTTGTGATTATGCTATTATTTGCGGTTACTGTTGTTCCTGTGGATTGGTTTCGGAAATTGTATCTCAGGAAAAAAGGTATTATTGGTGGAGTTTAAAAAAAGAAACTAACTTTTAATAGTTTCTTTTTGTTCCTGGTTTAAGATAGTGACGTTTTGAGCTTGCAACCCTTTGTCAGTTACAATTTCATCATATTCAATAATATCATCTTCTTTTAATGTTTTAAAACCGTCTTTTTTAATTTGACTGTAATGTACAAATACATCCTCTCCATTGTCGTTTATGAGAAATCCAAATCCTTTGCGATCATTAAACCATTTTAACTTACCTTTCTGCATAAATTCCTCTTTTCACCTCCTAGTATAGAGAAAAAAAGAAAAAAAAGGAGTTAATTGCTCTAAATGGTATATTTTCTGCTTGAATGTTACATTTCAATAACTATTGGTTAATGATTCTGATCTAATACTTGAAAGCAAATATTTAAAGTATTACATTTATTTTTCGACAATATTATTTGATATGATTGATTTGGTGATAGAAGTATGAAGAAAATAGTTATGAAGGCGTGTATGGATTTTGTCAGAAAATATAATCCAGAAAAGAGTGAAACAGATTTTGAAATTATTCAATATGGGTTAGAAGGATTTTATCTTATGATCACCAAAATAGTTATTATCCTATTACTTTCTATCATATTGGGAATATGGAAAGAAGTTATTATATTTTTATTCGTGTACAACCTTATTCGAACCCCATCTTTTGGATTACATGCGACGAAAAGTTGGATTTGCTTAGTCAGTTCCACGAGTATTTTTATAGGAATCCCCATCTTGTGTATGCATATTACGATGCCATTTTTTGTAAAAGGAATCATAGGAATTATCTCTGTTCTGTTCATTTTAAAAAATGCACCAGCAGATACTTATAAAAGACCTATCGTAAGTAAAAAAAGAAGAAAAATATATAAAATAATTTCAACGGTAGTGGCAATTATTATGGTAATTATTGCATTTATTGTCAAAGACCAATTCATTTCCAATTCCTTTATTATGGCATTAGTAGTTCAAAACTTTATGATATCACCGCTCGTATATCATATCTTTAAACTACCATATGCGAATTATAAAAGATATGCAGTAGGTACAGTATGAGAACTATTGCGATTAGAGTAAGGAGGAGTGAATCATATGATGAGTAAAATTGCAAAAATGTTAGCAGTATTTGGTGGTGTACTTGCGACAATTGGATCACAAGCATGTGTAATTGTAATAATTGATGAACCGGAGTGTCCACAAGCTTTAATCAAATAATTAGACAATATAGGAGATAAGTTAAATTATCTTCTTTTTTATCGTACGAATGAAAAAAGTGTAAATAAAAGTAATTACCAAAATAAATTGTATCAAATCAAAAAAAGATCAGAATCTATAGTTCTAATCCTCTTATATTTAATTTTTGAAATAATAATTTTCCATTCACTACTGTTTCATGATCCAAATTTTCATGTTTCTCTTCTAATTCTTTT